>DATCTN010000003.1 GCA_036567965.1 Candidatus Kryptoniota bacterium | reverse complement strand
CGAGAGACCTCACAGTGCACTGAACTACCAGACACCAGAGGAATTCATCAACCAAATCGAACGACAAAGGACCGTATCCGCTTGACATTAATCACGAATTTGTTCTTATTCAATTTGGATCAAAGATGGGGAGCAGTTCAGAAATGAGCGATCACAGCTTAACGTTGGTACATCAATC
This sequence comes from Candidatus Kryptoniota bacterium, assembly GCA_036567965.1. Taxonomy (NCBI): domain Bacteria; kingdom Pseudomonadati; phylum Candidatus Kryptoniota; species Candidatus Kryptoniota bacterium. The sequence continues at coordinate 27,815 of DATCTN010000003.1, read as the reverse complement.
GGGGGCAGGTCATGACACTGAGTCGTTCAGCAAAAACGTGAAGATACTTCTCTTGAGGTGAACATGAAAAAATTAACCTTGTCGGCAACGTTAATCCGGTGAGTAACCGAATAAACTCCTACACAATTTAGGGGACGAAACAAAATGAGCAATATTAATCGCTCCTCAATTCTCTGGATTTACTTTCTTCTTTTCGCAACGGCTACTTCGAATGCACAGTCACTAAAAGGAGCCGACCTTCCCTTCGAAGAACGAAATGCTCAACAGTTGGGAAGATTCAATCTTCGATGGGAATCACTTCAGATTGCCCACTTCAAGGCTGCTGGATCTAAGACGAAATTCTACAAATCGATTCAGGGATTCACCTCGTCGCCGCTGCTTGACAACTCGTTTGGTGCGAACGGGGGAGTAAGAACCACATTTGGAAGTGGCGTTACAAATGCTTTTGGACGGTCAGTGGCAGCCCAGAAGGATGGAAAGATAGTGGCGGTTGGCTTTGCAAGTGATAATTCCGGCAGCCCATTTGGCAATTCCGCATTCGCTCTTGTCCGCTATGATGCTAATGGGGAACTTGATAGCACATTCGGCACAAATGGGACGGTAAGGACACAGTTCAACGGAGGCGTCGCCCAAGATTATGGGTATTCCATGGCCATTGAAGATGACGGGAAGATTGTCGTGGCGGGCAAATCTGATAATAACGGCCAAGGTTCCACTTTTGCTGTTGCTCGATACGATACGGATGGAGCTCTGGATAGCACTTTCGGTCTCGATGGAAGAGTCACGATCCAAATCAATGGTAGTACTGATAATGACGCAGGATATTCCGTGGCCCTTCAGGCGAACGGAGAGATTGTTGTGGCTGGTGCTTCAAACAATTCTTTTGCGGTTGCGCGCCTGAACTCCAATGGAGTGCTGGATAATGCATTTGGCACAAATGGAAAAGTCACTGCAGAGATTCAAGGCGGTGATGGTACAGCTGACTATGGCAGCTCGGTTGCGTTACAATCTGACGGAAAAATAGTAGTCGCTGGAACTTCGTATTCGTTCTTGGGCGGCGGAAACGCATTTGCAATTGCGCGCTTTGACAGCAACGGGGCGCTTGATAGCACCTTTGGTGGAAGTGGCTCGGTAAGGGCGCCACTTGGGCGCTATGGCCCCAATGCGGAGTGTAGAGCCGTAGCTATCCAGTCTGATGGAAAGCTTGTGGTGGCGGGATTCTTCAACAATGATGATGGCACAGGCAACAAATTTGCAGCGTATCGTTACAACATCAACGGGACTCTCGACAGTTCTTTCGGCAGCAACGGTTTGGTTAGAACGAGTATTCCCGGAGGGAATTCCGGGGACGATGAGGGGTTTTCGGTGGTTCTTCAATCGGATGGGAAACTGGTTATAGCTGGGTCTTCAAGTAGTGGTTCTGAATATGCCTTTGCTGTCGCCCGGTATGACACTGGCGGAATGCTTGATAGCACATTCGGCACAGGAGGAACTGCAAGGATGGCTATTAGCGGAGGTAACGGTATAGACGATAGGGCCGCTGCCGTTGTCGTGGAATCGGACGGGAAGATAGTATTGGCCGGAAGTTCCACGGATACTTCATGCTCTTCCTTCGCCATAGCTCGTTTGGACTCGGGTGGGTCCCTTGATATCGGATTTGGAGAAGGTGGGACTGTGCGAACCCCCATCAATGGTGGTTTTGCGAGTGACGTGGCGAGTGCGGTTGCCGTGCAATCAGACGGGAAAATTGTGGTTGCAGGACATTCGTTATTGAATGCCGGTATGAGTTCAGAATTTGCCATTGCTCGCTACGGTATCGACGGATCACTTGATAATACTTTCGGTTCGAATGGTTTGGTGAGGAATGCAATCAGCGGCGGTGATGGCGGTGACGTGGGTGTCTCTGTGGCCTTGCAATCGGACGGAAAAATCCTGGTTGCCGGCCAGTCCCGTTTATCTTTAGGCGACGCTTTTGCTGTTGCTCGCTATAATACGAACGGGGCTCTTGATAACACGTTCGGCACTAACGGAACGGTAAGGACTGTCATTAACGGCGGTGATGGTACAGTGGACCAGGGGAAGTCTATTGCTGTTCAATCCGACGGTAAAATTGTGGTTGGAGGGCTTTCTCATAATACTTCAGGTTATGTGTTTGCAGTTGCTCGCTACAACTCAGACGGAACTCCGGATCATTCGTTCGGTACAGCTGGAACAGTGACAACATCCATCAATGGAGGCGCGGGAAATGATTACGGTTGGTCAATCGCTGTTCAGAAAAATGGGAAGATAGTAGTGGCCGGCCAATCCTTTAGCAGTTCGGGCAACGCCTTTGCGGTTGCTCGCTTCAATTCCAATGGAACTCTTGACAATTCATTCGGGACTAATGGGACAGCGAGGACCCACATTGGCGGAGGTGACGGAACGGATGATGATGCAGAGTCTGTCGGAATAGATCCAAATGGAAAGTTAGTCGTCGGAGGAATGTCCCATCGTGACGATGGATACCTATTTGCTGTCGCCCGTTACAACGTTAACGGGACGCTTGATACAAGTTTTGGCACAAATGGGACCGTCATCACTCAAATTAGCGGCGGTAGTGATTATGGTCTATGTTCAGCGGTACAGTCCGACGGGAAAATCGTGTTGGCTGGATTTTCGTCAGATAGCGCAGGCGATGCCTTTGCCATGGCACGCTACAAAATGGACGGAACACTTGACAGTACTCTCAACGCAGTTGGAACGATTAGAACGCAATTAAGTGGCGATCTTGTGACGCAAGACATCGGAACTTCCGTTGCCATCCAACGTAACGGGAAGATTGTGATGGCTGGATTTTCTATTTTTGTTACTGGTTCCGCGTTTGCTGTTGTACGATATCTGCCTGGGAGCGAACCCTTTGCAAGCTCGCTTCCCGCGACAAATATTGACACATCCGACGGTGAAATAAACGGGGTCGTGTTTCCGTTCCGTATCAATTCATCGGCGCGATTCATATTTGGAAAGAAATCATTGGTCTATACAGACAGCGTGACAGCATCGCCGGGGACGGCCAGCGGGGATACGACCACTTTCATTTCAGCAGTGCTGAGTTCTCTGACTCCTCGCACCACATACTATTACCGAGTAGCTGGAACGACCAGTTCACCCCAGGTGTATTTCCGCAGTGAGGAAAAGAGTTTTACAACTCTGGATCCTACACCGCAAGTGCCATATGCAGTTTCACCGAACGGCATAACAGGAGTGCCCAGGAGAACTACTTTTGCCTGGCGTCTATCGACATATGCCAAGGAATACTATTTTCAGGTTACAGGCGACAGTTCCTTTTCCTCTGTCGTCTTTGATACCCTGACAGCAGATACTACATTTAAGTTGGGAGTCCCGCTTGCAGCCACGTCTCGATATTACTGGCATGTAAGTGCGATTGATACTTCGGGGAGCAGCTTCTTCTCTTTAACGATGGTATTTACCACTGGAACTGGAATCGATGCGGTAGATGAAAGTAATGGGATCCCTCTGATGTATGCTCTTTATCAGAACTATCCCAACCCGTTCAACCCCAGCACTACGATTCGATTCGATCTTAAAGAGCAATCGAACGTGAAAATCGAAATCTATGATGCCCTCGGGCAGAGAGTAATTGAGGAAAATTACGGAACCATGAATGCCGGAAGGTTCAACAAGACCATTAACATGGACAGGTTTGCCAGCGGAGTGTACTTGTACTGGATTAGTGCGGTAGGAAAAGATGGTCAGAGATTTGTTTCGATTAAGAAATTAATGCTCGTGAAATGACAGGTTGCTTCTGAACTGAGTCTCTAGGGGTTGCAATTTCTGAGACGCCATTATAACTTTTCTCAAACTAAAGGGCAGCGAGGAAATGAACTTTGGTGTTCATGGTCGGGGGGATCAGTATCTCGGCATGGAAACCGCTCCATTTCTTTTTCTTCCCCTGAATTTCATGCAAATCTATCATGGATGCTGCCATAAACTCTCTCGTCTCATTGACGAAGCGAATCTAAAGACTCGAATGATTTTTGAATGTGAGGGGTTATGACTCGATTCTTCCAATTAACTGCGGTACTAACCTTTGTCTCGATATTTGCCATCCCAAAACCGTCAGCCTCGCAGTGGCTCGCATCGACGGGTCCGATATTGGGAAGCGTCGGCTCGGTGGCCGTTGATCCGAACGACACTTCGAGAATAGTGGTCGGCAAAAGCAGTATCGCCGGTGGTACAGGTAGCGTCTACCTTTCGACAGACGGTGGAAAAAGCTGGAAGTACATAAGCCGTAATCTAGCCACTTTCTATACTCCGCGTGTCGCGATAAGCGGCCCGCTCATCTTTGCCGGCACTCAGGATCTCGGATTGTGGGTCTCGACCGACGAAGGAACGACTTGGAACCAGCCTTTTTCTTCGTCGGTGGATTTTATTGACACTAGAGCACGGAAAGTGTGGATCACGACCTCATCGGGATTCTGTTACACGGACAGCGTTGGAGCCAGCTGGGACGGCTCCAATTGGCAATCGACATCCGTTCCATTCGCGAATCGCGCGATCAATTGTTGCTCGATCATCGACTCGGGCGTGTACGTAGGGACGGACAGCGGAGTGTACCTCATACAAAAGAACGGTTCAACGTGGATCTCGACCGACACCGTGCTGATCGACAAGAAGATAAAGTGCATCGCCACGGTCAACTCGTTCGTTTTCGCCGGCACATCGGGCAAGGGAGTCTTCGAATCGAGTGACGGTGGAAAGACATGGGAGCAGGTCTTCGATAATCTTATCGACACTTCAATTTCATCCATTGGGATTGCCGGAGGATGTGTTTTTGCCGGAACCGAAAGTGGTGTCTTTGTTTCAAAAGACATGGGCGCGAGCTGGAATAAAACACGCCCGGCGAGTGGAGACTTCAATGTCCTTTGTCTCGCCTCGGCCGGATCGTCGGAGTTTGCGGGCACAGGCAGCAACGGATTGTTTACGTCCCGGGATCGCGGCGTCAAGTGGGTCCTCCTGAACGGCGGCTTCGGGAGTCCTCCCGTCTATTCGATCGCGGGTATCGGTTCGCGTATGTTTGCGGGAACAATCGGCGGAGGCATTTACGTCTCCGAAGATACAGGGGCGACCTGGTATCAGCTTGCACTTGGGGGCTCTTATGTGTACTCACTTCTCACGAATGGGTCCAAGGTCTATGCAGGGACCGAAGGAACGGGAGTGTACCTATCCGGAGACAGCGGCGCGACGTGGAGACAGGCGAACATGAACCTGAGCTCTCCCGAAGTCTCATGCATGGTTGCGAAAGGATCCGAAGTCTTCGTCGGAACGTACCACGATGGGATTATCCGCTCCACAAATGGTGGAACGACCTGGCAACAGGTGATTATCGGACTGCCGGACGCGTCGGTCTACTACATATACTCGCTTGGCGTGTACGGCTCAAATGTCATGACGACGACGGGCGGGACGATATATGTATCGACCAACGATGGGGGAAACTGGCAGGCGAACCCCCACAGTCCCTGGCCTGCAAGCGGCGTTGTTTCGAGCGGATCGAACATCCTCTCAGGCGTGGATGAATATGGCGTATCACTCTCTACCGACGGCGGTACAATCTGGAATCTTGTCGTATCCATACCTGATATAATGTATCCGGCCTGCTTCGGGACAGTCGGCTCCGCGGTGTTCACTGCCTCCGCGTTCGGAGATGTCTATCTCTCGATTAATCGTGGGGTCAGCTGGAACAAGGTCGGCAGCGGATTCACAACATGGAACATTCACTGCATCACTGCCTTCGGCGATTATGTGTTTGTCGCTACCGACCGTGACGGCATATGGCGCCGCTCCCTATCCGAACTCGTCGAAAATCCTCCCGCCGCACCGATGCTTGTCAGTCCGACAACCAGTTCACTCGACGTTCCAGACTCGATCAGACTTGTGTGGTATCATGTGCCGGATGCTTATTTGTATAATGTTCAAATTGCTGGAGACAGCAGTTTCAGTCATATTGTGCTCAGGATTTCTACTTCAGATACTACCGTCACAACAAATCTGACCGGTGATTCAACTTACTACTGGCGCGTGAACGCGGTCGACTCCGCCGGGGAAGGCGACTGGTCTTCCGTCTGGCTTTTCACGACCTCTCCCAAAACCGGCGTCATGGATCAGTCAGGAATTCCTGCAGATTATGTTCTGTACCAGAATTTTCCTAACCCGTTCAACCCAAGCACTACCGTGAGATTCGGACTGAAAGAGAGGTCGAGCGTGCTGCTTACCATTTTCAACGTCCTCGGTCAGAAGGTCGAGGAGCATGATTTAGGGAAACTTGACGTAGGCTTCTACGAGCAGGTTGTTAACATGTCTCATTTCGCAAGCGGTGTTTACATTTGCAGGATTCATGCGGAAGGAATGGACAAAAACTTCGTTTCCTTCAGGAAGATGATTCTTGCGAAATAGTCAGGAGGCGGAAAGAAGATGAGGAATTTCGTTCTCTACTTGTTGGGACTCGTTCTCGCCTCTACGAGCTCGACTTACTCACAGTGGGTGAAGCTGAACGGACCTTATGCCAACGGTAGCGCGTACGGTATCATCAATACCGACTCTCTCATTTGCATGGCGACCTATGGCGATGGAATCTTCGTATCGACGGACAACGGCAACAGGTGGATCCGAGGGAATTCCGGATTGGCGGATGAATATATCCAGTCTCTTGCTATTCTGGGAAAAAATCTGATTGCCGGATCGCTTCAAACCGGGATCTACTTTTCTACCGACTGCGGATTGCATTGGAAGCAATCAACCGGTGTGACAGGCTTGGCCACGGACGCGCAATGCCTGGCAGTTCACGATTCCACAATCTTTGCGGGCGGGGTCTACCTGGGATACTTCTCCACAGACAGCGGTGCAACCTGGCAGCAGCTCGGAGGGCAGGTAGGATACAACGGCGCCGATTGCTACACCTTCCTCGATTCCGAAATCTACGCTGGATCATGGAACGATGGAATTTACCGGTCCACAGACGAAGGCCTTTCATGGAGCGGCACCGCAAATCCACCTTCGTTCCAGATATCTGCCATGGTCACTTTCGGAAACAAGATCTTTGCAGGAGCGGTGGGCGGACTTTATGTGTCAACAGACCGGGCTTCCAGTTGGGTGAGTTCAGACAGCGGTCGCATGGCAGGATTGGTGAATTGTATAGTCACTGACGGATCCTACATTTATGTGGGTTCAAACAGCGGTGGAGTGTACATTTCGGCCGACAGCGGAACGACCTGGACACAGACGGACCTCTACAAGAGCAATCCGGATGTCTTTTCGTTAGCAGTGAAAGACTCTACGATCCTGGCTGGAACGGGATTGGAAGGGGGATTATATCGTTCGACGGACAAGGGCCGGACCTGGCACCAATTGAATAGCGGACATACGAACCTTGCGGTGCCGGCGGTCGCCGGATGCGGTCCGAACCTCCTGGCGGGGACTGCCGGAGGCGGGATGTATATTTCAACCGACAGCGGGTCCACATGGACGCAAAGCATGAACGGACTCCAAGGTGGAAACGTGAGCTGCATAATCGTTCGCGACTCGAAAGTTTATTTGGGCACTGTATCGCAAGGGGTTTCTCTGTCCACCGATGGCGGGTGGAGCTGGAATGCTTTTGGGCTCTATGGCGGTTTCACAATCCAGTCACTTGCCGTTAACGTTTCGTTTTTATATGCCGGCTTGAATGGCGGCGTGTCTTACTCTGATACGCAATCGGCCGGGTGGATGTATTTGGGGAATGGTCTCACCTGTACGGATGTCAGGACGCTCGCGACTCACAACGGCAATATTCTGGCGGGCACCTGGGGCGGGGGAGTCTTCCGAACAACCGGATCGACCTGGACACAAGTCAACAACGGACTGACTTACCTCGGGGTCTCATCACTTGCCGTTGAAAGGTCAAATGTATTTGCCGGAACTTTCGACGGCGGTGTCTTTGTGACGGCAAACGACGGAACTCTCTGGAAACAATCGGACACCGGATTGAGAGATACGAATATCCATTCTGTCATCACCGACGGCAGCGATTTGTTTGCAGCGACAGACAGCGGGATATATGTTTCGACGAGCGAAAATGTGGCCTGGTTCTTTGCCGGATTGGAAGAAGACACCGCTTACACACTGGCGTTGGTAGGTTCGAATATATACGCAGGTACGCCTGCAGGTATCTTTAGACGCCCATTGACTCAGTTGTACGCGTTACTTCTCTCTCCACCGATCCTCGCCACTCCGCGGAACGATTCAAGTGGCGCAGTTGATTCAATCAAACTCGCTTGGAGGAAAGTTGCCAATGCAACCAGCTACCGTATCCAGCTGTCGTCTGACAGTATGTTCTCCCGAATCCTCGTGGATTCGTCGTCCGTGCTTGACACTTGCCTTGAGGTCGAAGGGTTAAAAGGGGACTCTGTGTATTTCTGGAGAGCCAGTGCCCTGGATACTACCGGGTCAAGCGGGTGGTCGGATACTTGGACTTTCACGGCGGGCCCTTTGACGGCCGTCAGACCGGGGAAAGACATTCCAACCGATTTCGCGCTTCATCAGAATTATCCAAACCCGTTCAATCCTACAACGGTGATCAAATATCAATTGCCGGTAAGCAATTACGTGAGCTTGAAGGTTTATGATGTGCTGGGCAGAGAAGTCGCTGTGCTGGTAGAAAGAAAAGAGAACGCAGGAGCGTACAACGCAAGTTTCGATGGGAGTAATTTGCCGAGCGGAGTCTACTTCTATAGGCTTCAAGCGGGCGCATTTAAACGAGTCAAGAAGATGATCTTGATGAGATAGAGCCTCAACATCTTAATAAGTACATCATGTCTCAAACATCTTTCTACTTTGGGTACCAGCGGGACAGCGACCACGATTCTCTAATTTTTTTCTTGGTTTTGAAAAGGGCTCTACTGGACATGTAAGCGTATCACTATGCGGTTGATAATTTCGGATAATTTATAGAGTTTTTTACCGAATCGCGAGTCTGGAGTGTGACGTTAGAGAGTTCAATTGGGGAGTTGCCATTGCGGTATCTTCTTTTGCCCTTGCAGTCGGTGTAAGGTTTAAAGCGTATATAGTTTCTGATCAAGTTGAGATAGTTAGAAGCGGTGCTTACGGACTGGAAGGCCTCGATGGTTTTAAGTCTTCTCTGAAGTTGTCTGTTGAAGTTCTCGACCATGATATTTGTTCGTGGTATGTCATGGTTAATGGTGTGAGTCGTAAGTGCATCAAGATTGTTTATCAGGAAGGATATCACCTGGGGATATTGGTTGTTGTACTTTCGCCTGATGCTCCTGAGGTGCCGAGAGACATCAGGGGTGGTTTTCTGGTAGAGCATCTCACGAACGGCTGTAATTAAATTTTCTTTTGCCAGATATTCTCGCTCGATGATGGCGAGCTCGTTTCTCATTTCCACAAGCCTCTCTTTGGTCATGTCGTAATACACCTTCTTGTCTTCCAGCCTTGCAGAGATGCAGTCGTACTTATTCTTGAACCGGATATAGGCCTGTTTGACTTGAGGGAGGTTGAGCTGACGCCTAACGATCTCCAGTCCATGCCATATGCACTTTTAGTGCAAAATCTTGCCGCCAAACACGTTTTTGACCGTGTTGTCCAGGATCGGATCAAGGTCTGTCGTTACTGCTCTTACTCTGTAACCGATATGATCCACCAGATACCTGAAAAAGTTGTCGTAGGCCTGCTGGTTCGGTTCTTCGATGAGCTCCATGTGCACCGGATCCCCGGTTGTATCGACAGCCACCAGACTGAGGTATCTCTTTCCACGTACGCTCACGTACTTATCGTCGATGGCAATAAACCCATCCCATCTCGGGCTGAACTCCTGACTTATCTCCATGCTGCTCTTGCTCAGCTCTGCCACGTCGTTGACCATCTTGCATAGATATCGCGGCGATATGCTTAAGGCGAACTTCTCCTTCAATCGCTTCGACATCACTCGGTAGCTCACTCTCTCTTCGACGTGCATCCGGGTCAGCTCTGCTTTGAAATCAAATCCGTACTTTGTTCCCTTGTCTGCTCGTAGGCTGAACACTGCGTTGCATTCTTTGCATCTATATTTCTGTACCTCCCGATCGCTGTGACGGTCTATGCTCCCCGGCCTTATCACTCGCTTTCCGTTCCGTACTGTCTTCAAACTTCCACACTTCAAACATCTCATCCTGCCTGCCTGCGCGTAGCCGCTTCGGCGAAGGCAGGCGTCTCTTTCTCGGTCCTCTTTCCAAGAATGCCTCTCCCAAAGGGATCCCTTCGGGACTTTATCCAGTTCGTGGACTCGATAATCTCAGCATCTTCAATTAGTTCGGCAACTTATACTAATTTCATCAACCGAGAATTGACACGCTTACTCTACGTAGCACTTGACACCAAAGGAGAACCTTTTTAACTTGGTTATTGACTGACTAGTCAGTCAATAAGAAATCATGGTACCGAAAGAAGTAAACCCCAAGACAAAACGCAGGGGACAGATAATTGAAGCTGCCCTCAAAGCATTCTCGCGGCATGGACTTAAAGAGACAAGTATGGATCAGATAGTCCAAGAATCAGGGGTGAGCAAAGGGTTGCTATACTGGTACTTCAAAAGTAAGGATGAGCTGATACAGGCTGTTTTCAAATCCTTCTTTGAAGGTGCGATCGGAATGACGGGAATAGCAGAATCGTCAGCTAGCGCAATCGAACGATTGATTAGATTTAGAAATGTCGCGGTTTCAGAGATAGCTAGAGTCTTTCGGTTCAGACCCATCATCCAGGAATTGTATGTATTCGCCTTTCGAAACAAAGCAATCAAGAAGCTTGCGAAGAAAGAGTTCGATATCTATCTCGATCTCTTAAAGAACATTTTACAGGACGGGATTAACAGGGGCGAGTTCCGCAATGTTGACCCGGCCGACGTTTCCAACACTATCATAGCAATTATCGAAGGCACATCACTTCTATTCTTCATGGGCGCTATGGATGCCGACGTCGGAGAGCAGATCGGGAACGGGATTAGTCTAATCATAGAGGCGATAAAAGTGCCCGAATGAATTGCTTCTGCAAAATAGTAAATCTCGTATTTACTTCGGAACATTAGGGATTATGAAATGATACGTTACGTTTTTATGTCACTCTTCACGCTGATTGCGCTTTCAGGCAAGGGGCTTTCGCAAGATGGAAAGCAATTAATACAAAAGGCTGAAGATGCCATAAAAGGTAAATCGTCAAGTCATTCCGTAATGGAAATGGCGATCACCACTCCCGACTACAACAGAACAATGAAAATGGAGAGCTGGTCGATCGGCGATGAGAAGGCACTCGTTAAGATCCTTGCTCCCGAACGCGAGGCGAACAATCGTACTCTCAAACTCGGGAACGAAATCTGGATGTATCTCCGAGCAACTGAGACCACAATCCGGATCCCTCCATCAATGATGCTCCAATCATGGAACGGGTCGGACTATACCTATGACGACATGGTGCGCGGCGAAACTCTTGCTGAAGATTACGATATCACGATAATAGGAACGGAGAGAATGGACAATACCGATTGCTGGAAGTTGCAGCTGAGTCCCAAGCCAAATGCCCCTGTCGTTTGGGGAAAGATTATATATTGGGTACGAAAAGAAGATGACCTTCCTTCGCAAGTTGAGTATTTCGATGAAAAAGGGAAATTGATGCGCACGATGGTAATGAGCGATTTTAGAGTCATCGGAGGCAGGAAGATACCCGCAGTTTGGACGATGTACAATTCCGACAAAACTCATTCGACTGAGATTAAAATGGACGATGCGACGTTCGATAGAAAGATTCCGAACAGCATTTTCTCGTTAAAGGAATTGGAGAGGTAGTCGGTCGTGTTGCTTGTGAGCATTGCCTGGCGAAGTCTGTGGCGGAACTGGCGGCGAACGTTGATAGCGATGGCCGCAGTAATCTTCGCAATTTCACTCTCAATCATCCAACGCGGAATACAGTATGGAACATACGCAGAGACTATCAACACAGCGGTTCGTATGTCTACTGGTTACCTCCAGATTCAGAAGGTAGGTTACAACCAGGCTCCGACACTGCAGAAGAGTTTTGAATTAACTCCAAAGATTCTTGATGAAGTCAAAAGCAATCCGCAAATCAACGGTTACTCGCCGAGGATTCAGACCGACGGGCTTCTGAGCTATCGCGATCAGTCTATCGGCGTGATGGTGATGGGTGTCTCGCCCAAGACAGAACCGCTCGTGACGGACTGCAAAAAGAAAATAGAAACCGGTCGTTTCCTCGCGGCTGACTCTCCTAAAAGGGATTACAATCCTCCCGAAATTGTCGTCGGATACAGACTGCTGGCAAACCTTGGTGCCCAGGTTGGAGATTCGGTAGTGATGCTCGCACAGGGATTTGATGGCACACTGGACAACATCTTTGTAATAATCGTTGGTACGTTCAAGACTGGCTCTGATGAATTTGATCGAAGTGGTGCCTTCATGGACATTAGCGATCTTCAGAATTTTCTCGGGATGGGGAATAGAATAAATGCACTTGCAATCTCAGTAAGGAGCCAAGATGACATCCAGGAAGTGGCGAATAAGCTGAATCATGGATTGAGGCAAACTGGACTAGTCGCACTGTCCTGGCAGGAGTTGTTGCCGCAATTGAAGCAGACCATAGAGCTCGACAATTCCAGCGGTGTGCTCTATATAATAATTCTGCTAGCGGTGGTTGGATTTGGGATATTGAACACGGTTCTTATGTCAATTACGGAAAGGTTCAGGGAATACGGCGTGATGCTCTCCCTCGGAATGCGCCAAGAGAAATTGGTTCTCGCGGTAGGGTTGGAAGTGTTCTTTATGCTCGTATTAGGGTTCCTAATCGGAAACGGAATCGGAATTGCGGTCAATTCGTACCTTGTGCAGCATCCCATCCAATTGGGAGGTGACGTCGCAGAACTCTACAGAGCATACAACTTCGCACCAGTACTCGTCTCGTCACTTTCGTTCAAAATTTTCCTTGATTCCAGCCTGACGATACTGGGCATCTCGGTAGTCGCGGCGGTTTATCCGTTATGGAGAGTGTTGAAACTAGAGCCACTTAAAGGAATACGATATACCTGATGATACGCAAGATTGCCTGGCGTAATATCTTGCGGAATAAACGGAGGTCATTGATACTGATCATTTCGATCACGATCGGCGTTATGGCTATGATTCTTACCGACGGTATCTCTGTCGGCATGATGCAGCAGATGCTGACAAACCAGATCGGTGCCGACGCGGGTTATATTCAGATTCACAAAAAGGGTTACCAGGCAAATCCTGCGCTCAAGAATTCGATCGGCGATCCGTATGGGATCCGAACAGCGCTCGCAAACGAGAGTCTTCCATGCAATGTGTCCGAAAGATTGCGGACATTTGGACTCGTCAGCAGTGCTTATAATTCGTCTGGAGTCTCGATCCTTGGGGTTGAACCAAGTTCAGAGAAGAAGGTGACCACGATCTGCAAATATGTCACCAAAGGAACTTATCTCTCCGGTAAGCCTGCTGAAATCTTGATAAGTTCATCTGCAGCTGAAAAATTGAAGGTGGAGCTTGGCGACAAAGTGGTCGTGATGGCGTCGCGCTTTGACGGGAGTATTGGGTCAGAAGCGTGCCGCGTTGTCGGAATATTCGAAACGTTCGATTCAGGTTTCGATCAGGGACACGTTTATATTCCGATGCAGACCGCTCAGCAGCTGCTTGGCGCGGATGGGCGTATTTCAGAATTTGTTGTTAATCCTATCGACGCCAAAAAGGCCGATATGGTCGCCGATAACATAAGATCCAAATTGGCGAACTCCTATGAAGTGCTGACTTACAGGCAAATGCTCCCGCTCCTCGTCATGCAGGTACAGCTTTATGATGAAACCATCTACATATTTTACGCAATCATCGTCATCGCTTTAATATTCGGCATAGTCAACACGATGCTCATGGCAGTCATGGAGCGAACGCATGAATTTGGCGTGGATATGGCTATAGGAATGTCGAACAGGAGAATTTTCGCCATGATCCTCACGGAGGCTGCGTTTCTCGGCATAGTCGGCACAGCAGTCGGCCTCGTCGCATCTTTCGCAATATTCATCCCTCTTTCTTATTCAGGATGGAACCTAGCGATGTTTTCCGAAAGCCTTAGATCGCTCGGTGTCGGTACGACCATTTATCCGATCTTGACTGCCTCGTCGCTTGTCAACGCGACGGTGATCATCCCAATCTCGACCGTCATTGGTGCTCTCTATCCAGCGACCAGGGCAATAAGACTGCGGCCTGTCGAGGCAATTCGAGCAACTTAGAAATGGGATATTAAAACCATGGAAACAAGGACAATCATTTCGGAAATCGTTCGCGTCGAGAATGTGAAAAAGACTTACCAGGATAACGGGGTACCGGTCGACGCGCTCAAAGGGATAAACCTGAAAATTTTGCCCCAGGACTTTTCAGTAATCGCTGGTCCGTCAGGTTCAGGAAAGACAACTCTGTTAAACATCATTGGTACGCTTGATAAGCCCACTGAGGGAAAAGTTTATCTCGATGGAGCATACGTGGCATCGAAAACGCGACGCGAACTCGCCGACATACGCCTGAGGAAGATCGGGTTTGTCTTCCAGGCATACAACCTCAACCCCGTGTTGAGCGCTCTGGAGAATGTCGAGTTCACGATGATGCTCCGCGGCATTAATTCCGTCGAGAGAAAAAAGAAATCACTGGCTCTTCTTAACCAGCTCGGTATCGGCGACCTCGCCAACAAGCGTCCCAATGAGATGAGCGGCGGTCAGCAGCAGCGCGTGGCAATTGCTAGAGCCATTTCGAACGATCCCAGACTGGTGCTTGCGGATGAACCCACCGCGAATCTAGACTCGGAGACGGCCGCGAGACTCCTCGACCTGATGGAAAGACTGAACCGCGAAGACGGTATCACGTTCGTCTTTTCGTCGCACGATCCACAGGTGATCGACCGCGCTCACCGGCTTCTTACCCTTAAGGACGGCCAGATTGTTGCCGACAAGAAGATTACGGCATAATCTGACTTGCGTGGGACATTACTACCAACGTATGAATGCGCGCACTGATTACTTAACTTGGTCGTTTCTTCTACGCTTAGATAGATGGCTGATTTGTTCGTCGCTCATCTTGATTTCTTCTGCAGCTCCATCGCTAGCTCAGAATTCGTTCGTCCCTCCCGCGACATTCGATTTCTCGGGTTATGTTGTCGATCTCCCGGTTTACGAACTCTTGCAACCCGCATTCGCGCAGTTGGCCGGAACTTCCAATTCAGAGTTTGACAACCTAGCGCGTTTGCGACTGAGACCGACGATTCACCTCGGCGAGGAATCCAAGATCGGCATGGAATACGAAATCGACGGCCTATATTTTTCTGAAAGTACCGCATACGGACTGACCGCAACGACACCCCAGCGACAGGTAACTAGCCTTCGCTGGCAGCCCGTTGACAAGAATCATTTCACGATCTCTGACTATATAGACCGGCTTTATTTCGATCAGGATTTTTCATTCGGGTCATTCGTTGTAGGACGGCAGCGAATCAGCTGGGGAACCGGCCGCGTGTGGAATCCCACAGATGTTTTTAATCCGATCAATCCGGCAAATTTCGGCAAAATAGAGAAGGACGGAGCAGATGCGGCTTCAATGAAGTTTTATCTCGGTCAGCTCACGGATATCCAGCTGGTCTATAACGCGGAGTATCATTTTAAGTATTCCGATTATGCGGCAAGGTTCAGGACCAATGTGGTAGGATATGACTTCTCGATAATGACGGGTTATGTCGATAAGCGGCTCGATTTCGGAGGCGACTTCGCAGGAGATGTAGGCGGCGCCGGTGTCCGCGGCGAATTGCTTACTTCAAATGACGAGTTCGGGAACGGCTCATACTACGTGAAGTGGATACTCGGCTCGGATTATCAATTCACAGACAAATTGTACGGCTTGATCGAGTATTACCATAACGGACAGGGTTCGCTCGATAAGAGTCAGTACGATCTGTCTGGACTTTTTAGCGGGGCGATTCTCAATCTTGCGAAGGATTATTTCGTAATAAGCGGATCGTACCAGCTTACACCCCTTCTTACAGTCACGCTCTCATCCAATTCAAACTTCAACGACGGCAGCGGATACGTCGCAGGGACTCTCAGTTATTCCACAAGCGACAATTCATCGGTGGCGGTCGGAATGCTTTACACATATGGAAGCCAGCTTGCGGAATACTGGTACTACCCAAGAGACTATTACCTGAAACTCGAGACATACTTCTGACTGACCTTGCCCCCAATTAGTGTTCCTGTCTTGAGCTAGCAGTCTTGACCAAGGAATACCTTTCCAAGGGTTATTTCCCGGTCAACAATTGGAATTCCGATCTTTAAGAAGTTTGAGTCATCATTCCGATCGAGGAGTCTGGCCCCTATTTATTTCTTCCTCGCATTTCTGCGATTGACCCACCCCCGCAAAACCCAAGGTAAAGGTTGACGGAGTGTCGTGTCACTAAGTTATAGTGGTACACAGCATGAGCGTAGGTCAGTTTCTGTTCTTTGTATCGTTCAAGGTCTTCAAGGCCTTACTCACCCATGCCCGAGTTGTGCCGAGATTGCGTGCAAGCTCGGACTGGTTCTTCACAATTCCGCTTGTGATTAGAGATTTGTACGCCTGAGCTCTCTTCACTGGATCTGTTTTCATAACAGATGGTTCCTTTGCATCAAGAGGAATCCTATTGTCGCAAAAGGCGGTTGACAGACTTTCAATACCGACGTTCTGAAGATTGAAGTATTGAGCCAGTTTCGCTGAATCGAGATAGAAAACATTCTCTCCTCTCTGAATTTTCCTGCAGATTATGGGGAATTTGAGGACTAAAAAGTTGGTAGAACTGCACGGACCGAGGAGCAAAGGGGTCAAGTCCAGCAACTGCTGTTGGTTCGTCCCGGTAGATTGAGTGCAAACACGGTTGTCCACCAACCTCCTTTCTATTCTGCTCAAACCCGCTACCCATTAACCAGCCTGTTCCTAATTTGGAGGCTATAAAATCTAGCGTTTAGGAATCTTTGTCTGGGTCTTATTGCCAATGCCTGATCAGATTTCTAACTTCAGATTGGTACATCAATCGGGGGCAGGTCAATGGTACAGGGTCGACGAGGCTTGAAGCCGCGACCTCCTGCGTGACAGTCGTGCTAAGGTGCTTCACACAAATGGAAGCAACAACTCCAACTTAGATAGAGAAAGAGTACCGTTGGAAATATGCTTGATTCTTTCTTAACCATTGACAATATTACCTATCGAAACCAATAAGTATAGGTAATTCTATCATGCCTCTTGCCAAAAGAAAAACTATGTCGCGCATGGAAAGAGGGATCGCCGTCTTTCAAAGGAACGGTGGAATCCTTAGGACAACAGATGCTCTTCGAGCTGGAATACATCCAGCAACTCTGTATTCTCTGCACAAAGATGGAAAGATTGAAAAGCTCAGCCGAGGGGTTTACAAAATTGCAGGACGTCCACAGCTCAGCAACCCGGACCTCGTGAAAGTTGCTACCAGAATCCCCAATGGTGTGATATGCCTTCTCTCTGCACTCTCGTTCCACGATCTGACAACTCACATTCCACACGAGGTTGACATAGCGCTCCCTTCCGGTGCTGAACAGCCACGCCTCGAACATCCGCCGTTCAGAGCATACCGCTTCAGGGGCAAGTCGTTCACAGAAGGGATCGAAACCCACAGCATAGATGGCGTGCAGGTCCGAATTTATTCGACGGAAAAAACTCTGGCTGATTGTTTTAAGTTCCGTAATAAAATCGGCATCGGTACTGCAGTCGAGGCCCTCCGTCTGTACCGCCAACGAGGAAAAATAAAGTCAAGCGAACTAATGAAGTTCGCAGCCATTTGTCGGGTAAAGGCTGTTATGCGGCCATATCTTGAGGCAATCTTCTAGATGGCTCGCGAAGTTATCAACCTTCCAGCTTCAGTTCATCAACGGCTCCTGAACAAACCACCGAGTCTTCGCGCCCATTCAATGAGCTCCTGCAGTACTTCCCGATGGAGCGGTTCATTTACCGTTTGTCGAAGACGAGTCACGCCAGCAAGTTCATCCTCAAAGGGGCATTGATGTTTTCCGTCTGGGGGTCACCAGCCTCGCGTCCTACTAAAGACATAGACCTTCTGGGAAAGACCAGCAACAACATCCGTGGTATGGAAAAGATCATGAAGGATGCTTGTAAGGTGAAAGTTGAGCCCGATGGAATGACCTTCGATGAAGACAGTGTCGTTGGAGAGCCAATCGCGGAGGATGCAGACTACGAAGGAGTAAGGGTGACACTTCAAGGTGCACTCGGAAATGCACGAGTCAGTCTTCAGATTGATATAGGCTTCGGAGACATTGTCAGTCCTAGTCCTTTCAGAATATCATACCCTACAATTCTTGATTTCCCGGCCCCAAAGGTCAATGGCTACACCAAGAGAACCGCAATCGCTGAAAAATTTCAGGCTATGTTTAAGCTCGGTATCCTCAACAGCAGAATGAAAGACTTTTACGATGTTTGGCTCATGACCCGCATGTTAGATTTCAAAGGTGAAGATCTAGTGAACGCTATCCAAAAGACTTTCAAGAACAGAAAGACGGATATTATTGCTCGGCCTCCGATATTTGATGCCAATTTCTGCAACGATAAGAATAAGCAAACCCAGTGGAAAGCATTCATTACAAAGAGTAAACTGACTAACGCTCCCGCGGACTTTTGCAGCGCTGTTGCCGACATTGAAAAGTTTCTAAGTCCTGTTCTCGACGCGATTCTGTCTAAGGAGCCTCCAAGAAAACTGTGGACGCCCTCAGAGAATTGGAAGGGGTAACGATTCTGAAAGCATGATTCATCCCCGCCTCCGTTTAATTCACGGAGGCGGGGCACCACTTACCTCACGATGTGCCTGCGTACCGAAGTGCGTCTCGCCGCGAGACCGCTCCTCTTGACCAATATCCGGAAATCTTGCGACCCGGTGGTCAGCCATGGTTCTGATGTATACGGCGTACGAGACTTGATACTTGACACGGCATTTTGGAACAGCCTCTCTTAGGAGTCCGGTGGCATTTACGCGCAGAAGCATGTAAAACAGGGTGGTGGGACTGCAACACATCCAGCTTGCATCAGAGTTTGACTTCATTCTGCTCAAAGAGCCGGACTAAAAAGGCGCTGGACGAATTCCTTGCTACCTAGAAATTCTGTCGTCCCTCTCCCCTTCAAAAGAATTAGTCCCCTTTTCATTCCTCCGAAGTATTTTCTGCTAACACAATCATGATTATCCTTTTACCATAACATTCAAAACCAGGTCCGGAAATCCGGGCTGGACTCCTGAAAGCGAGCGCCTGTCGTCTTCTGCGGCACAGGTTTGGCGCCATGGTGCATGCGCTCTGAAAACAGTTGAGCGATATCGCCGCTGCCTCTTGAAAGCGGATCGGATATTCGCGCGCAGGTATGAAAGTTGAGCAATTCATGACAGGCGCGGACAGCACAGACCAGAACTGGCAACGAATGTTACCAAAGCTGAACCGATGCTGAGAAGGACAAGTGCAGCAGCACATCGGAAAATAAGGAGACGTCATGTCCAAGCATAATCAGCAGATATGGGGGATTATTCTCGCGGGTGGTGAGGGCAAACGCGTTCAGTCATTCGTCCACTCAAGTTATAGCACCGACGCTCCAAAACAATATTGCACCTTTACAGGTACACGCTCAATGCTCAGGCATACGATTGACCGTGCAGAAATCCTCATCAAACCTGAGCGGCTCTTGACTACCGTGGGCAAGGAGCATTTTCGTTACGCCCAGTATCAACTCGCCGACCGTCCATCAGGAACTGTAATCGTCCAGCCGTTCAATCGCGAAACTGGTCCCGCAATACTGTATTCGCTTCTCCACGTGTGGCAGCGCGACCCTGAAGCCACAGTGTGTTTGTTCCCTTCGGATCATTTCGTGTTGAACGAACAAAGTTTTATGGAATATATTGAATTCTCCTCCGAATTTGTCAACAGCAATCCTCAGTCTATGATGCTCTTAGGCGTTAATCCTCGACATCCTGAAGGTGACTATGGCTGGATTGTCACAGGTGAACAAATCGCCGACAACGACGCGAAACGAGTGTACCATATTTCACGGTTTGTGGAAAAACCGGATCCGTTCACTGCATCCCAACTCTACCACAAAGGTAGCCTATGGAACACGATGGTCATTGTCAGTAAGGCAAAGACTCTTCTGGCATTATTCGAAACGTTCACTCCAACGGTGTATCAGGCATTCTGGGGAATACGGGACGTCCTCGGTTCATCTCTCGAAGCACACATTGTTGAAGAAGTGTATTCAAGGTTATCTCCGATGAATTTTTCATATTCTATTCTCGAAAGGAATCCTGTTGGACTTCATACCGTAAGAATAGAAGGAGTATACTGGAATGATTGGGGCGATGCGGCTCGGATTCAATCGGATATTCAACACTTCTGTGCGGTAAAAGGAACTCCGACTGTTCCTTTGCCCTTTGCGAAAATGTCCTACGAAACGGAACTGAAAACAGGGAAACAGAATAATGAACGACAATCCTTTGAAAGAATTGGGAACTCTCGGCCAGTCAATTTGGCTCGACTATATCCGACGTGATCTGATCACCAGCGGCAAACTTCGGCGTTTGATCACGGATGATGGACTGCGGGGGATGACCTCGAATCGATCCATCTTCGAGAAGGCGATAGCGGAAAGCAATATTTACGACAAGGACATTTCTGCCATGGCCCTCAAGAAAGAAGATGTTAAAGCAATCTACGAAGCTCTAAGTCAGCACGATGTACAAAATGCTGCTGACGAGTTCAGGTCTGTGTATGATAAGACCGACGGCAAGGATGGATATGTCAGCCTGGAGGTTAATCCCCATCTGGCGCATGACACCAAAGGTACAATTGAGGAAGCCCATCGATTGTGGGCTGCACTGAACCGACTAAACGTTTTAATCAAAGTCCCGGCGACGTATGATGGTCTGGATGCTATTCAGCAACTCATCAGCGAAGGAATCAACGTGAACGTGACGCTGCTCTTTGGGTTGCCTCGTTATCGGCAGGTTGTGGAAGCCTACATTGCAGGTCTCGAAGCGCGCGTAGCTCTAGGGAAGCCAGTCAAATGCATAGCTTCTGTGGCCAGCTTTTTTTTAAGTCGCATCGATACTTTGGTGGATCCGCTGGTAGAGAAATTCCTTGAGCCAGGCGGCAAGAAGACGGAGATTGCGAAGAAGGTACATGGACAAGTGGCCATCTCGAGTGCTAAGGCGGCATATCAAATCTACAAGGAGATTTTCGGCAGTAATAGATTTAAGAAACTGGCTGATAAGGGCGCTCGAGTACAGCGGCTGCTCTGGGCCAGCACAAGCACCAAGAACCCTGCCTACAGCGATATAAAATACATTGAAGAGCTAATCGGCCCGGACACCGTAAATACGATTCCGCTTGAAACCATCGACGCCTACCGCGACCACGGCGATCCGAAATTCCGCCTCAGCCAGGATGTCAAAGGAGCCGACTGGATAATGGCACAATTGCCGGAACTCGGGATCAGCATCGACAAGGTGACGCAACAGCTTGAAGACGAAGGCGTCAAGAAATTCGACGCGCCATTCGACAAGCTGATAGCAACCTTAACAAAAAAGTCAGCAGAGTAATTAAAGAGAGAACGATGGAAGCAAGCACTTATGCAGGAAAGCGTGCCAAACCCAGCGATGCCGGTGAACGTGCCCAAACTGATTACATCTTCTGCTGACACATATATGCTCTCCGTGCAGGCTTTTGCCGGTGCTATTGGAGTACTGGCGGTCAATCATGTAGAAGACACAGGAAAAATACTGACTAAAAAAAGTCCGTCCTTTTCGCTGAGTCGGCACCGTATGGCTCGTGTCAACTGGAAGGCAAATCACTAACATAAAAAGGAGAATCTCATGTTTATCGTTGATCTAATTGTTGCTCTGGCCGTTGGGTTATTTATTGTTTGGATAGTTTCCCTTGCTTTTGGCACAAGGGGTCCTTGGGGGAGCTTGCTGTGGTTTTTTCTGGTGGTATCCCTTTTCGCATGGGCTGGCGGCGTATGGCTCGTTCCCTTTGGACCCATGTGGGGGGGAATGAGCTGGTTACCCATTGTTTGTATGGGAATCTTGGCTGCGCTGTTGCTCACGGCGGCAAGCCCGCGGGCTCCCCGCAGGCGCATGACGGCGCAAGAAGAGGATGCGAAGGATAAAGCTCAATCGGAAAGCAGAGCGGTTATTGACGTCATCTTTTGGGTAGTGATTATTTGCTTGTTGCTTCTTGCCATCAGCCACTACGCCTGGTATCCCCACTACACCTTGTATCCCAGGATTCGCTGAAACCGGTTTCAGCACTCGGCCCAGAAACGAAAATCTGGATTTCGCAGCTGCCCCGGCATAGGTGTTTAGGTTGAAATCCAGAATTGCGGCCCGAGATGGTCGCGCTTGCAGCGGGCAAGCGTTGGCGACAGGAGCGAATGCACCCAATGCCCCGCAGGTACTTTTGAAACCAGTTCCAATCACAGGACGCGGGGATTGATGCAGCCACAAATGAAAATGTATCGCAAAGATACTTGAGAAAAGTGATATGAAAGTAAGTCCTTATGCAGGAAAGCCAGCCGAACCAGCAATGCTGGTTAACGTGTCCAAACTCGTCACGGCATATTATACCGAGGTGCCTGATCCGTCGGTGCCGGCGCAACGGGTTGCGTTCGGCACATCAGGGCATCGTGGCTCATCCTTCGACAAATTATTCAACGAATGGCATATTCTCGCCATCAGTCAGGCCATTTGCCTCTACCGCAATCGGCAGAAAATTGATGGCCCTCTGTTTCTCGGCATTGATACACATGCGTTGTCTGAGCCTGCTCTTGCCAGTGCTCTTGAAGTGCTGGCGGCAAATCATGTAGAGGTCATGATTGCGGAGAAAGATGAATATACGCCGACGCCGGTAATTTCTCACGCGATTCTAACGTACAACCGCGGGCGCAAGACAGGACTCGCCGACGGCATAGTGATCACGCCTTCGCATAATCCGCCTCACGACGGAGGGTTTAAATATAATCCACCAAACGGCGGGCCGGCGGAATCCGGCGTCACCGATTGGATCGAAGCGAAGTCGAATGAATTTCTTGAGAGAGACCTTCTGCATGTAAAAAGAATTCCTTTCGAGAAGGCCCTTCGCGCTGGCACGACGCACCGGCATAATTACCTCGATGCCTATGTGAGTGATCTCGGTAATGTGATCGACATGAACATCATTCGTAGCGCTAAGATTAGTATGGGGGTGGATCCGCTCGGCGGTGCGGGCGTCCACTACTGGGGGCCGATTGCAGAGCGATATGGGTTGAACCTGACAGTTGTCAACGAGGCAGTCGATCCAACCTTCCGTTTCATGACTGTGGATTGGGACGGCCAGATCCGCATGGACCCATCCTCGCCCTATGCAATGCAGAGGTTAATCGGCCTGAAGGACCGCTTCGCTATCGCTTTTGCCTGCGACACTGACCACGACCGGCACGGGATTGTTACCAAGAGTACGGGATTACTGCCGCCCAACCATTACCTTTCCGCCGCCATCTTCTACCTCTTCCAACACCGGCCGAAGTGGAGCAAGGAATCAGCGGTGGGCAAAACGGTGGTGAGCAGCCAGATGATTGATCGCGTCACCGCGAAGCTTGGCCGGAAGCTCTACGAGGTGCCGGTCGGCTTCAAGTGGTTCGTAGATGGATTGCTCGACGGCTCGCTTGGCTTCGGTGGCGAAGAGAGCGCAGGGGCTTCCTTTGCCCGTCTGAACGGCAGCGTTTGGACGACAGACAAAGATGGTATTGTCCCGGCTTTACTGGCGGCAGAGATCACAGCCCGGATGGGCCGCGATCCCGGTGAAATCTACCACGAACTCACGCGCGAGTTCGGTGAGCCTGCATACGACCGCGTTGACGCACCGGCCACTCCGGATCAAAAGGAACTGTTGGCGAAACTCTCACCCCAGCAGGTCAAGCTCGCCGAGCTGGCGGGCGAAAAAATCCAGACCGTCCTCACCCACGCCCCGGGAAACGGAGCCCCCATCGGTGGGTTGAAAGTGATGACCGAAAGCGGATGGTTCGCGGCGCGTCCGTCAGGGACCGAGAATATCTACAAGATTTATGCGGAGAGCTTCCAGGGAGCAGATCATCTGCACCGCATCTTGGAGGAAGCTCAGAGTCTTGTGAACGATGCTCTTAGAATGGGATCCGACGCGCCATTTTCTTCGGAGGAAAAACGATGAGCAAACAAGAATGGACCGGCACAAAATTAGAATCGCTGATGAATATGCTGGCAAGCAAGAAAGGTGTGACTCGCCGGAAAGCAAGGGAATCGTTGGTGGCTCTGGGTAAACCCGCCGTACCTTCCCTCACCCGGGCATTGCAGAATTCCAGGTTGGATCACCTTCGCTGGGAAGCAGCCAAGACACTCGGTGCGATCGGCGATGCGAGAGCAATACCATCCTTGGTAAAAGCACTCGAAGACAGCGACCCGGACGTGGCATGGTTGGCTGCCGAAGCATTGAAAAAATTCAAAAAGGTCGCCTGGCCGCAATTATTACGAGCGTTGATCGAGGGTGGGCCGGATTCTGTCTTGATGCGCCATGGAGCGCACCATGTTCTGCGGAATCAGAGAGAGGATGGATTCAACGATTTGCTTGCAACACTAACAAAGGCATTAGAATCCAAAACGGTTCGGGTATCGACCCCATTAGCAGCAGATGCAATCCTCAAGAAAATGAAGGCAAAATCATGAACACTCATTCACGCACCGACAGGCCGGTCAGGGAGTTTTTGCCCGCCGATATCGATGGTTTTAATTCCCTTGCCGAGCTGGCATTGAATATGCGCTGGTCGTGGAATCATGCTACCGACGAAGTGTGGCGGCAGCTTGATCCAGAACTATGGGAAATCACACATAACCCCTGGGTTGTTCTGCAGACGGTCTCGCGGGACAAACTCCAGCATGTGTTAGCCGATCCCGTTTTCCGCAAAAACGTTGACGGCCTGGTACAGACCAGACGGCGGGTGCTGGAGGCACCCGCGTGGTTTCAGCAGAATCATTCGCAGGGTTCCCTGACCTGCGCCGCTTATTTCAGCATGGAATTCATGTTGAGCGAAGCGCTGCCGATCTATTCCGGAGGACTTGGTAATGTTGCTGGCGATCAGCTCAAGGCCGCCAGCGATCTGGGCTTGCCGGTGGTCGGCATAGGACTGCTGTACCAGCAAGGATATTTCCGTCAGGTGATCGACAAGGACGGGGCACAAGAGGCAATTTATCCTTATAACGACCCCGGACAGTTGCCGATCACGCCTTTGCGTCAACCGAATGGCGAGTGGTTGCGGTTGGAAATCGCTTTACCTGGCTACTCGGTTTGGCTTCGAGCATGGCAGGTTCAGGTCGGCAGAGCAAAGCTCTACTTGCTGGATAGCAATGATGCAGCGAATTATCCCGCGCATCGTGGCATTACCAGCGAGCTCTATGGTGGTGGACCGGAGCTCCGTCTCAAGCAAGAAATTCTGCTCGGGATCGGAGGATGGCGACTGCTTGGTGCGCTTGGCATCCAACCGGAAGTCTGTCATTTAAATGAAGGGCATGCTGCTTTCGCTATCCTGGAGCGGGCCAGAAGTTTCATGGAAGAGACCGGCCAGCCTTTCGAAGTCGCGTTGGCCGTCACTCGAGCGGGAAACCTCTTCACCACCCACACGGCAGTGGCCGCCGGCTTTGATCGTTTCGCCCCGGCTCTTATCGAGCAATACGTCGGTGGATATGCCGACCAGAAACTCGGTATCACAATCCGCGATTTGCTGGCACTCGGCCGCCAGCACCCAAGCGATTCCTCCGAGAGTTTCAACATGGCTTATCTGGCAATCCGCGGCAGCGGAGCGGCCAATGGTGTAAGTCGCCTGCATGGAAAAGTCAGCCGGCAACTCTTTGAGCCTCTTTTTCCGCATTGGCCAGCTGATGAAGTGCCTGTTGGACATGTGACCAACGGAGTCCACATGCCGACTTGGGACTCCGCCGCTGCGGACGAACTTTGGACGGAAGCTTGTGGAAAAGACCGCTGGCTGGGAACAATGGAAACCATGGAGCACGATATTCGCCGCGTCTCTGATGACAGGCTCTGGAAATTTCGCACTGCCGCCAGCAAATCTCTCGTTGAATACGCACGGGAACGATTGTCCCGGCAACTGACTGCCTCCGGTGCGTCACCCAAGGCGGTTGATGAGGCGAAGAATCTGTTTGATCCCAACGTGCTGACGCTCGGCTTTGCGCGCCGCTTCGCGACCTACAAGAGACCGAACCTGCTGCTGCACGACCGGGAACGCTTGCTTCGTCTATTGACCAATTCCCAGTGCCCAGTGCAACTCATCCTTGCCGGCAAGGCTCATCCGGCAGATCAGGCTGGTCAGGCACTGATTCAGGAATGGATAAATTTCATCCGTCAGCCGGAGACCCGGCCACACGTCATCTTCCTGAGCGACTACGACATGCTGTTAACGGAACACCTAGTGCAGGGTGTGGACGTCTGGATCAACACGCCACGGCGACCATGGGAGGCGAGCGGAACGAGCGGCATGAAGGTGCTCGTCAATGGAGGCATCAATCTCTCAGAATTGGACGGCTGGTGGGCGGAAGCCTACACCCCTGAAGTGGGATGGGCATTGGGAGACGGTCGCGAGCATGGCGATGATCCCGCCTGGGACGCTGTTGAAGCCAACGCACTCTATGACCTGCTCGAGCGGGAGGTTATCCCAGAGTTTTATACACGTGACGCGAAGGGGATTCCCACTGCATGGGTCAAACGAATGCGGGAAAGCATGGCGCGATTGACGCCACAATTCTCTGCTAACCGCACGGTGCGTGAATACACCGACGAACATTACCTCCCGGCTGCCACCGCCTACCGTGAGCGCGCTGCCGATAAAGGTGCATACGGGAAGCAAATGGTCGATTGGAAGCACAGCTTGGAACAGAAATGGGACATGGTACACTTCGGCGAAGTGAAAGTCGAAACTCACGGCGACCAGCACGTCTTCGATGTTCAAGTCTATCTCAATGACCTCGATCCTAGGGATGTGTGTATAGAGCTTTATGCCAATGGCGTTAACGGTGGAGATCCGGTGCACCAGGAGATGAAGCGCGTTCGCGAATTAGCTGGCTCGTCGGGCGGCTACGTTTATAGCGCGTCTGTGTCTGCGGCACGCCCGCCATCAGATTATACGGCGCGAGTGATACCACACCGCGATGGTGTTGCGGTCCCGCTTGAAGACGCACGAATCCTGTGGCAACGGTGAATAAATTTTGAATGGAGAATTGTTAATTGACAGGCAAGTTTGTGAAAAATAAATAATGGTCATCAAATTCAGTTTTCTAAAATCATGGAGGAAATCAAAATGAGAAAGAGCAGCTCTTTTGCAGTATTGGTCTTCATTATAATTTTTGGCATTGGTTTAGGATTAGCATTTGCTATGTATAGTGTCACAGCTAGCACTTTAAGCACATGGATTGGAGTCATTGCCTTTGTTATCGCACTCGTTGTTTCTCTCGCAATTAAAGTCGCCGATCAGTGGGACAAGGCGGTGATATTGCGGTTAGGCAAGTTCCGCTCCCTCAACGGCCCGGGTCTGTTTTTCATTATCCCAATCATTGACGCAATAGCTTACTGGATTGATACCCGCGTCATTACGACCGGTTTCAAG
>DATCTN010000002.1 GCA_036567965.1 Candidatus Kryptoniota bacterium | reverse complement strand
CGAGAGACCTCACAGTGCACTGAACTACCAGACACCAGAGGAATTCATCAACCAAATCGAACGACAAAGGACCGTATCCGCTTGACATTAATCACGAATTTGTTCTTATTCAATTTGGATCAAAGATGGGGAGCAGTTCAGCTTGAGCAGATCACTAACTTCATTTTGGTACATCAATCGGGGGCAGGTCATTTCATGCCAAGGGTAGTACGCTATTGAACCATCACCATTCGACTCATAGATTAAGGCTGGTTGTATACTGCAATGTTACCTAATTCATGGCAGAGGCCTAGATAGATTCTGAAAAAGTGCAGACTCATATAACATTGGGAGGACTAGATGAAGAAAGCGATGTTGTCGTTAATAGTAATCCTGGCGCTCAGTTCAATTTCCGGCAATGCACAAATAAACTCGGATCTGGCGCAGGTAACGCTTCAGAACAACACTCAATATGATCTTTGTCTCTATGTGGATAACAAGAATAATCTCGTATGTGGCCCCGCGTCGGGTAATGGCGGCTTCTGCGTAAGCAACGTTGAGCCTGGTAGCCACGTGTTAATCGTAGCAACCGTAGATGGCACGATATCAGCATCGACAGACCCTGTCAATTTAAACCAGGGTGATAGTAAAATTGTTACCGCTACGATAGGGAGCGATAGCCAACTTAAGGTAAGTGTCAATTGAGTCCATTTTTCAAGACAGCCACGCCTATATCTCTGGGGATTTTAACGAGCTCATATGTCCTAGTATATCGAATCTTACCTGTCCCTGTTGTCTACGAACGATATTTTGGAAACCGGTCAAGCACATACAACGTCGTCAAGGCGCGTCTACTTTTACAAGTTGCTGGGAGGCATTTCACGCAGATTAGGAAGATGCTGCTCTTGAAGTAACCGCTGGCAATTTGGTTCCATCACGAAAAACCGGTATGTAAATCTAACAACAAGGAGTTACAGGAAGTTGAAGGCATTGCTCAAGGATTGTAAATGGTGGCAATTATTGTACTACTCTACAAAGTTAGCTGAAATATCTTTTGAAACGTATGCTTTATTTTATTATCGTAAAGCACTTCATGTTTATGAATTATAGTACTAATTGTGCAGTTCAAACTACTTTTTTGTTGAAGGAATTTATCATTTGCACTTCAAAGATTAAGGCTTTGATTAATAAACAAAAGGAGATTTGAAATGCCGGGTACCGAAGGGGCAAACGAAGCCAAGGAATATTACACGAATATTCCGCAGAAATCCCAAAGTTATTTTTTAAAAGGATCAAATTCCCTGGATTGGGGAATGAAAAATAGGTTGGGCAGAATATTCAATCCTGTCAGCGGAAGAACGGTCATGCTTGCCATTGACCATGGTTATTTTCAGGGGCCGACTACGGGGTTGGAAAGGATCGACGTTACTATTCTTCCCCTTCACCCATTCGCTGACACGCTGATGCTTACGCGCGGTGTGTTAAGAAGCATTATCCCTCCCGAAACTCAGAAGTCAATTGTGTTAAGAGTTTCCGGAGGCACCAGCGTACTTAAAGAGCTTTCAAATGAGTCTTTAGCCGTAGATATCGAGGATGCGATTCGCTTGAATGTTTCAGCCATGGCGGTACAGGTTTTTATAGGTGGCGAGCACGAGCGTGAATCAATTATCAACATGACAAAGACGGTTGATATGGGAACACGATATGGAATTCCGACTCTTGCCGTAACGGCTGTGGGTAAAAACATGGTACGCGATGCAAAATATTTCAGGCTTGCAACGCGGATCTGCGCCGAGCTTGGCGCGCAGTATGTTAAGACTTATTATGTCCCCGAAGATTTTGAAACCGTTACGGCCTCGTGCCCAGTGCCGATTGTAATAGCCGGCGGGAAAAAGATCCCAGAGCTTGATGCCCTCAGCATGGCTCATAATGCCGTGCAGCAAGGTGCTGCAGGCGTGGACATGGGAAGAAATATTTTCCAGGCAGAATCACCTATCGCTATGATAAAAGCAGTAAGGGCGATTGTTCATGACAACGAATCTCCCGAAAAGGCCTTTGAACTTTATAATACTTTTAAGAATAAAAAATCATAAGTGATAACCTCTTCAATACATCCGGCAGATACTTTTAGAAGTAGCGCGGGAGGCACTCTATGAAAGTATCCATGTGGTACAATAATAATGATATAAGATTGGAAGAAGTGCCAACGCCGTCTCCCGGCGAAGGAGAGATGCTTGTAAAGGTTATTTCATGCGGCATATGTGGCAGCGATTTAGTTGAGTGGTACCGCCTGCCGAGAGCACCTCTCGTTCAGGGCCATGAAGTTGGTGTTGAAGTTGTGGAAACAGGTGAAGGAGTTGATAAATTTAAAAAAGGCGACAGACTTTTTATCGCACCCAAAGTACCCTGTCTTAAATGCCGCTATTGTTTAAAGGGGCATTATCCACAGTGCACCGGCGTAAAAGAAAGGCTGCCCGGCGGGTTTGCAGAGTACATACTTGTTCCCAAAATATTAGTTGAAAACGGTTCATATTTGCTGCCTGAGAATGTAAGCTATGATCAATCTACGTTTATTGAACCTCTTGCATGTGTTGTCAGATCGCAAAGGCTTGCATCTATTGAAGAAGGTCAAACAGTTCTTATATTGGGATCCGGTACGTCGGGGCTTTTGAATATTCAGCTTGCAAAGTTTAAGAATTGTAAGGTGATTGCAACAGATGTGAATGATAAAAGACTTGAACTGGCAAAGCGTTTCGGAGCAGATTATGTTATTAATGCCCGGGCAGACGTTTTGAAAGAGCTACTTCAGATAAACGGTTCTAAAGCCGATACGGTTATCGTAACAACTTCCGCCATGCCTGCATTCAAGCAAGCCTGGGAAGCCGTTGACATGGGCGGCACAGTAGTTTTATTTACCGTCCCAGGACCGGATAAAGATGTAATTGTTCCGGTAAATGATTTTTGGAGGAAGGAAATTCGAATACTTACATCTTATTATTGCGGTCCTCCGGATATTAAAGATTCACTCGGTTTGATCTCCAAGAGCAAAATCAATGTTGATGAACTTATTACGCACCGGCTGCCGATAGAGGATACAGCCAAGGGATTTAAGATGGTTTTGGAAGGAAAAGAAGCCTTAAAAGTAATTATAAAGCCGAACGAAGAATAAGAGGATGATTAAATGGTTTTTATTCATGCAGGCTTAGCTGCAAGCAGTGAAGAAAAGGCCGACCGTTTTTATGCCGGTATATTAGGGCTTGAAAAATCACTGCCGAAAACTCTTGATAAAGACCTCGCTCAAAATATCTTCGGAATTGATGATGAGCTTTTAATTTTACATTACCGGGATAACAATGTCCATTATGAAATACTGGTTTACCAAGATTACAAAGCGCCGGAAAAACAGATTGCTCATACCTGCATCCAGGCTGCAGGCTTAAACGATATTGTTAACAAATGCAGTGGGGTGGGTCTTAAGGTAGTACAGATACCGAAGGGTGATGTTGTTTTAACTTTTATATCCGATTACGACGGCAATCTCTTTGAGTTAAAAGAACAGCCTTCCAGCAGTTAGTATTTTAGATATCACCGGGATAATCATCAGCGGCTGTTTTGTTTATTACACAATTATTAGAACACTCATAAAGATTGTGAGATGATGAAATAATTCTTCCCGGTGTTGATTCCGTCCGAAAGTTGCACAAGATTCCGCTGAAAATTGCACAGTTGAAGATACTTATTTGTTAATGGTTTTTGTCAAGGGCCATCTTATCCCCATGGTCAGGGCCAAATTAATTCCCCACCCTTTTCTTAACGGATAGAAGTTTGGTTCACTGATTCTTAGAGTCAAGATTTCGTGATTTGGGTGAAAGCTTTGTTCTGCACGATTCTCCTCTGATTGAGATTTGATGTGCATTATGAGCAAGCCGGTCCATGAGTGTTAGACTTCAGAGCCTGCCGGACGGAAATGGGTCCCCCCCAAGTACTGTTACAAGAGTACCTGCCTGCATAGGTTCTACATATGACGTGGAGCAGGTCGAGCCTGAATTTTTTGTTCTGAAATTTCTATGGAGTCTACGGGGCACGAGTTGCATTTTCATTAGGGGTTATCTAACCTTAGGCAAAGAGGGAGCCGGGTATGCCTAAGGAACAGTTCAAACTTGTTGCTGATGTGACTACAAGTGATCCAAAGAAGATCGAACCAATGAGGACTTTCAGACCGGGGAACAATACTTGAAATGGTGGAGGCATGAATATAGGGCGACGTACTAGGATGACGTCAGAAAGAGACTCTGATAACGTGTGTCGCCGATCAATAAGTAATGTCTCTGTGCAGGCGTCAGGCTTATTATTCTCAAAGGCGAATATCAGCAAGGATGTGCTAATCTACGGATTCAGTTTGGGTTTCAAGGCGCGTGGAGCTTTCACACAATGCAAACACCAGCTAACAGGTCCCATATTGAAAGGGAGAGTAGAAAAGGAGTGAGATAGAGTGATAGACAGGAGAACCTCCCCGTCGCAAAGGAAGTTGCCAATGCTTGACAGGATCACTAACTTGGCCATTGGCGAAAGTAAACAAGGATGACTGCAGGATCCGTTTTGACTCTTGAACGGGCAACTACAGTTCCATTCTCATTGACAGTGCAGAGGGCGATGACGTGGCGATGAAGATCAATTCCAGTGTACAACATAGGTCTCTCCTTTAGGTTTGTGAGACGTGGCGAGATTTTGTTTTGACAACTTATCATAGCTACTCCTCTCGACTTAAAGGAGACCGTTTTTAAAATGGTCACTATATACATTGGTACACAGTATGGAATCAGGTCTGGCATAGCGCGCGAATCATTTTAACGAAGACCTACCTCGTTTACGACCGCAGCTGTTGACATTAAAATACACTAGGAGTAGCTTTTTACGTATGCATTAACCCACGTTGCCTAGGCTTGGGTGCGGGGGCAGAATCCTACTCTGAAGGTCACAGATACTCTTTCGGGGACGCCTTCAGTAAAAACTCAAAGCAAGGAGGAAGAAATGAAAAAGCGACTTCTTTTCTTTCTGATTTCCACTCTTATCTGTGGATTATGTGAACATGAGGCGTCAGCACAGTGGTACCAGATTTCCCAACTGCAGAATTATCCCGTAACGTGCTTCCTTGTAACATCAGATAGCAATGTATTCATCGGAGGCTATTTCAGGTATCTCGTTCATTCCACCGATGGCGGGAAGACCTGGGTAAACTCGGCTAGTGGTATCCCTGCAGACACAATCCTCTCTCTTGCCTCCGCAGGCGGATACATATTTGCGGGAACAAGCGCCGGCGTTTATCGGTCTTCGGACAATGGAGGCTCATGGCAAGTGGCGAATACTGGTATTATTTGGGGTGGCGCGCCGGTAAATCAATTCGCGACTGTTGATACCACGGTTTACGTGGCCACTGATGGAGGTATCTTTCGCAGCACCGACTTCGGGACTTCATGGGTATCAGCAAATAACGGGCTTGGAACTATAGGGACCAGCACGGTTAGAACATTTGGAATAATCTCAACACCGTTGGGCCTCATAGCAACACAAGATCTTCTTCAAGGGGCTTATATCCTGCGACCGGATAGCACAACTTGGAGATACATCGGCCTCGGCACCCAATGGTGTGATGCCAGCGCCTTGGCAGCAATTGACACAATATTATTTGCGGGGACGCAGGGTGGCGTGTTCATGTACAGTGGAAAAGACACTACGTGGTTGCCTCGCAGCAACGGAATCCAAGGGTCAATGCAGTTCTGCTTTTTCGCGACGACAGATAGTCTAATCTTTATCCACGCCGGATATATCGGCGAAATATTTATGTCTTCCGATTTGGGCCAGAATTGGAAAGCGGTTGACGACAGCGTATTTGCGGGTGCGTCAGTCAACGCCATCGCAGCTAACAAAGATTATCTCTTTGCTGGAACATCGAGCGGCGCATGGCGAATACCAATCGATGACGTAATTACATTTGTAAACGTGAACCATCTCCAAGTCCCAGGCGAGTACACTCTTTCGCAGAACTTCCCAAACCCATTTAACCCAAGCACAGTAATCAGTTATCAGTTACCACTAAATGGCATGGTAGCACTGAAGATCTACGACATCCTTGGTAGAGAAGTAGAGACATTGGTCAACGAGCGCCAGACCGCAGGCAATCATTCAGTGACTTTCAATGCAAGCAATCTACCGAGCGGGGTGTACTTCTACAGACTTGAAGCTGGAACATTCAGTCAAACGAAGAAACTGGTTTTGCTGAAATGAAGTTCTAAGAGTGTGTGCTAAACCGTGGCAATATGATGGTACAGTGAGCAGTGCCCAGTCAAAGTGACTTGCGATCGCTCAAGATGCCATATCGTGCGATTGCGCAATGGCAGGAGCTCAACCATGCTTGCAGCAATGAATAGAGAGAGCCTAAAGAATTAAAAAGGAGGAATAAGAAATGAAGCATCTTGTAACACTGCTTCTCGCCGTTTCAGTAATTAGTTTAATGCCGCGGGGACTCAATGCACAAGGAATGAGAGCCCTTGATGCCTCCACTTCACTTGAGAAAAGAAAGATGAATGCTCGCGGACTAAACATGGGAAACGTTCCGGAAGGAAGAAACACCTTGCCTCACGCAGTGAGAATTACTGGAGCGAAGATGAAAAGGGACATGGGGGTGCCGAAGTGGCTGCTGAGTCATTCAGTTCAGGCATACCTGCCTGATACTGTGGTTGTATTTTCCAGCGATTCAGAACGGTACATCTATTCCTACAATTCTAGTGGACGCACTATCTCCACGCTGACTGAACAGTTGGAGAACGGAAAGTGGACGAATTATTTGAGCGAGACCCGCACTTACGATGCAAACGGAAATGAACTTACACGGGCGGATAAATCATGGGAGAATGGACAATGGGCAAACTCTGACAGCTCCGCATTTACTTATGACGCAAAAGGAAACGTACTTACATATTCTTCTGAGGCGTGGGAGAATAACCTATTGTTTGGTTCTTTTCTCGAGACCTACAGTTACGGCACAAACGGACTTGTGGACACAGTCTTGGAGCAGGAGCATTAGGAGTACGCGACACAACCAGGCATGGAGACCTTCACTTATGACGCAAACGGAAATGAACTCACATGGGTGGATAAATTACAGGAGAACGGCCAATGGGTAAACTCTGACAGCTTCACATTTACTTATGACGCAAGAGGAGATGAGCTTACATACTTGCTTGAACTGTCTGAAAGTGGTCAATGGACAGATTTCTCCTGTGATACGTCTACGTATGATGCTAACGGGCATTTACTCACGCATTTGTATGGGGTGTGGCAGAACGGACAATGGACAGATCAGGAAAGTGACACATATACCTATGACGCAAAGGGAAATAAGTCTACAGTTTTGCTCGAATCGTGGGAGGGACATTGGGTAGACTCACTAAATTATTCATACACCTACGGTTCGAATGAGAATGAGCTCACATGGTTGATTCAGCAATGGCAGAACGGCCAATGGGCAAATTATGAGCGCGACACGTTGGCTTACGATGCAAACGGGAACTTGACTCTTTATCTCCATGAGAGGTGGTCGGGTTCTTCATGGACACCTTCGGTTGGTAGTGGTTTGTTCGACCACCCATACGTCGATGTCAATGGTAACTTCTTTGATTATGAAGGATATGAAGTCACTTTCACTTATGCGCTTATCACTGCTGTACAACCGGGTAAGAGCAATCTTCCTGGCAGTTTCTCTTTGGAACAGAACTACCCCAACCCGTTCAATCCCACAACGACGATAAAGTATCAATTAGCAATGAACAGCAATGTAACATTGAAGGTTTACGACGTGCTCGGAAGAGAAGTGGAAACTTTAGTCAACGAACGCCAGAGTGCAGGTAGTCATAACCTAACATTCAACGCAAGCAACCTGCCAAGCGGAGTCTACTTGTACAGACTTCAAGCGGGAACATTCACACAAGTGAAGAAAATGATATTGATGAAATAGAACCTCAAGATTTTAATTCGTACATCGATGCTTACCCATACATTGATGGTACTATCCTGGATGAGAAAGAGATTAGTAGAATTTTTTCGTGGCCCGGGGAATAGGGCTCTACTGCGCTCGACTGGGTTGCGTTTAGTTTGATGTCAGGCTAACTTTCTTCAAGTATTCAGGGCTGAAAAAGTGGTAAGCAGGATCTCGGCGCTTGAAGAGATAATAGAAGTCATTTGGCGCGAATATGTTGTGCGGTGAGGGATAATTAGTTAGCCAGGATTCTTGAATGGGAGGTTGAGGTATGAATAAGCTTCGCTTCCTTCTTTGTTCTCTCCTATTTGTGGCCTGCAATACGACAGGACCGTCGTCAAGTCTCTCGATTCAGGTTGGGACTTATGAAGGCACTTTTTCCATCACGAACTTTGTGGGGACCGACAGCGCTTCCACGCAACAGAGTCAGGCCACATTTACGTTCAGTGACACTGGATGGTACACATGCAGGGGAGGGCTCTTCTTGCCTGGTGCGGGTGAGTACAAAATCTTGGGGGACTCCCTTTATCTGACGGACATGCTGGCACGCGTGGCAATATTCGATCTTACACAGGTACTTGATGGGTCATTTCACGTCACTATGGATGGTGATAGCCTTGTTCTCGCACAGAATGACGAAAGGCTTGACCGATATCGAACGATCAAACTTAAGTTACAGTAGCTGAGGAAGAATAAGCTGAAATGTTTTCCGGATTTGTGACAAGACAATTAGCATTTGTCACTCCAAGTAAGAGGGAAGCATGAGGAATTCTATTTTGGCAATCGCATTTGTCATGGGGATCTTTGGATGCACAAGTCAAACACCTTCCCCAACACAACCTGCTCCATCAAGTGGATACCTAGCGAGCTTTGATTCCATTACTATATCTGATTCCCTGGTACTTGCGTTAACATATTCATCATATAAATATCCTGGTGGATTTTACCAGGAAAACTTAGCAGGCGGATCGATTTATTATGATAACACTTTGAGCATCCTGCCTGTGAACCGGCGATCAGCCCACTGCTCGGAACTCTCAACAAACAGTCAAGACCAGGCGTTAGCTTGGTCCGAATCAACAGCAACCAACAGTTCATATTATCGGAGATTTGTATCAGAGAGTCAAACAGAGAAGTACTTTCAGTTTCGCAGGGTCCATCAGCTTGATACGAACGATATTGTTCTAGACCGAGTGCATAAACTGTCTTACCTCGATAGGTCGATGTTTGATAGTTTCAATCCGACCCCTCTAATAGCAAGGTTGAACCCTCGCCCGATAGACACATCAGTTGTTCAAGATTTCGTTGAATATTTCTGGTTCGTGTGGAATTATAATGTCAGCGGGGCACAAGCGCTCGCGACAGTCACACGTCAGTCTGTTGATACTTCTTGGTGCGTAATGTACTCCCTGGAAAGAATGGGAGGCGACTTCGGAGTTCCAAATGAGATCATCCTTCTTCGTTCAGTTTATTCGGTTTCGCGGCAATCAGGTGACGTATTGCTCTCGACATCGACGGGGCGCAAAGTCCAAGGGAAAAACAACTAAAGCATGCATGTGTCCTAACTCGATTCCGTACCCAACCTTGCTAATCGCCCAAGTGCCACTTACATTCTTCCATCGACAAGGGCTGTGGGAATGATGTCGTGGATTACATTCAAGAATAAAATAACCGCAACATGTCCCCTTTCATCCTCTACCGATTGCAGATACGTCATAGGGCAGGTTTGCAGTAGTTATCTGCCATGGCCCTCATGAAAGGAGGGATTCCTATGCGAGTCGTTGGTCGTTTCCTCATCTTGTTTGCAATGATCGCGTGTGCCAATCTCGCAACGGCACAACAAACAGAAAGCTTTTCCCGCGTATCAATTCCGGAAACCGAAGTAAGATACTTGCGTTCTTCCATCGTCGGGGACACATTTGAAATTTCGATTGCTCTGCCCAATAACTACTACTCGAAGGACACAACTTATCCAGTACTGTACATGACAGACGCAAATATGTGCTTCCCATTGACGGTGCAGAGCGCTCGAGTCATGGAGCAGCCCGGTATGGAAGAGCTGCCGGATATAATCATTGTAGGCATAGGTTATCGAAGCCTGGCCCAATGGGGAAGGCTCCGTTTCAGAGATCTCACTCCCACACGTATTCCTGAATACTCCTTATCGGGCGGAGCGCCGTTGTTTTTCAGGTTCATCAAGGAAGAACTAATCCCCTTTATCAAGAAGAACTATAAAGTTTCGAATGATGCAGCATACGAGGGGTATTCTTATGGAGGGGAGTTTGGACTTTATGTGCTTTTCAATGAGCCCGAACTGTTCCATCGTTACATCATTGGAAGCCCATGGTTACCACATGACAATTTTGTCATGCTCAAGTACGAATCAGATTACGCCTCGACCCATCGCGACCTGTCAGCCATAGTGTTCATGTCAGTCGGGGAGCTTGAGGAAACTGCAGGCACCGTGACAGAAATTGGGCAGGTGAGCGACATGAAACTGCTCTCCGAACGGCTCCTGCAAAGGCACTATCCGAGTTTCATGTTAGAAACAAAAGTGTTTGAAGGAGAGACGCATCTTTCGGCAGGACCCGCAACGATAAGTCGCGGCCTGCGAGTGATCTACAGAAAGTAGCTGATATAGGAGGGCTGCAGCAGGTGACACGCCGCATCACGACGCTCGATTTGACAATCCGAATGGGTGGGCGGATTACTGACTTTGTATTGGTACATGATACGGCGGAAGTCATCTTAGATGAGACGAAGAGGAAAGTCTATCTTGCATTCAACATTCTTACTGCCGGTATGTTTACGGATCTAATGCAGGTAATTTTAAGTTGCGTCGTCGTAAGGAGATAACATGTCCAAGTTTTTTGCTATAATAATCTTTTTACTCTTCTCTTCCGTTTCACGTTCGCAAACCGTTCCAGATAGTTCGCAAATACCAGACGCATCCATAGGGGAACTCGAACAATTGATCTCTCGGGAAGACTGGGTGGCTGTGGCCTCGAAATCGCTCAACTATATCACTAAACTCAGAAGCGATACAAGCGATCTCCGAGCTCAGCTCAACTTTGTGTTCATCCTCGCTTCAGCTGCGAAGACCTCCCAGGAAGAGATGTCATATGACGATCTCTCAAAAGCGGTGAAAAACTTCGTAGGCAAGAAAGTCTTCTTGCCGGTCTTTACCATCAGTACGGGGAAGGGCCCATGTTTCAACTTCTACTGCCCAGGGGAAGACGAATACGACGTCTTTTCCACCGCAACAAATCAAGCAGGTACTTATATTTTTGCATTTATCTATGCTAAGACAGGTGCCAAATTTGACTTCATCAAGAATGCCGGTCACCATGCATACTTGAAAGGAACCATCGAGTCAATCAAGCCCAATCCGAATAAGTCTTTGGCGCTAATCTTACGAATTTATATCAAGGAAGCATCGCTTCAGTTGATCGATTAGCTTTCTTTCGGTCACCTTACCGGGTACTCAAATTGACGGAACCATTGTGACATCATCCGGGGGCGTTGATAAACAGGGATGCAGTTCAGCTTTGAACGGGAAAGGCTAGAACCTAAGAATGCAAGTTCAGAGATGGAAACTCTACTAGCTCTCTGGCGGGTCACAAGCTTCACCAAGTCAAGTCTAGACACTTTATTTCCGCGAGCTGTTTCACCAATGTGATGTGACGATGAGTGACTTCAGTTAAGGTGAATTCGAGGGCCGTCGGGAATAATAGGTTATATGATTTCGCGAGGCTGGCCATGGGAATTGTTAGGAACTGTCAGCAATAAGAGCTCTAGGACGGTCAACTGCTGTACCATGATGTGACAAAAAGCGTGATAAGTCCGGACGAGATGCGAATTCAGTGGACAGGGGCGGAATCGAACCGCCGACACACGGATTTTCAGTCCGTTGCTCTACCGACTGAGCTACCTGTCCAATCAGTGAAACCCAACAAAATTGCGGCGCATTAATATAATTTTGATGCGCCAATTCTTCAAGTACGTCCCGATGTTTATTTGTTTGCATATGCGTCCTTAGCAGGACTATCTTATCTCGATGCAAATTCCCAAATCCCAAAGGAACTCCCGGTGACTGTAGTTAAACCTCCACGACTCAAAAAGGGCGATCTTATTTCGGTGATCTCACCAGCAAGCCCGCCAAAGGATTCTTCAAAAGTCCAGGCAGGTGTCAGGTACTTCGAATCTCTCGGGTATAGAGTCACTATTAGCCAAAATGTTTTCGATTCTTATGGATACCTCGCGGGCACCGACGAAGAACGTGCCGATGATATTAACCAGGCGTTCGCTGACAAGAATGTCAAAGCTATCATCTGTTCACGAGGAGGATACGGCACACCGAGAATTCTTGACCGCGTTGACTATTCAGTCATCCGGCAGAACCCGAAAATATTCGTGGGATACTCCGATATTACATCACTCCAGCTTGCAATCTTCAAGAAGACCAGACTGGTCACTTTCAGCGGACCAATGATGGGGGTCGAGTTTGGCGAGAAGATCGATTCCTATTCCGAAGAGAGTTTTTTCAAGATTGTCACGTCAGTAAGAAAACCGGGAAAGGTGAAGAATCCACAAAGCCTCAAAGCAGCGTTCAAGGGAAAGCGGAATTCTGTGGGGAGGCTTCTGGGCGGGAACCTTACAATGATCTCAGTGATTCTAGGCACTGAGTATGTCCCTTCATTCGATGAGGCGGTACTTCTTATAGAAGAGGTAAATGAAGAACCGTATTCCGTCGACAGAATGTTCACTCAGCTTCGACTTGCGGGCATTCTGGACAAACTGAACGGATTTGCCCTGGGTCAGTTCACAAATTGTTCGCCGGAAGATCCTGCTAAGCCTCACAGAACACTTGAACAGATCCTCGATGAAGATATTTTCTCAATAGGGAAACCTTCAATCTCAAATCTGGCATATGGCCATCTGCCCGTGAAGATGACACTTCCTATAGGGACACTCGTTTCCATAGACCCCGCGCGGAAGAAGTTCTCGTTGGAGGAGCCGGCAGTTGTCTGACTTGATCGTGAGTGTAACCGGCAACAACTGAGCGCTACGGAGTCACCCCGTTCCAAATGGTTTTTCCTTAACGCCTGTTGCTGATCCCCGTAAGAAAATTGGCGATTATCATTGCTGCAAGTTTCGCGGTACGCGAGTCGAGATCGTATTTCGGATTCAGCTCGCATATGTCTATCATTGCTGTCTTCTCTTCTGTGCCGGCAAGATAGGCGCATTCCAAAATCTCTTCTGCAGTGAGTCCGGTTGGTGTCGGCGCGCTCGCCCCGGGTGCGTCGGAACTTCTCACGCTGTCAATATCGA
This sequence comes from Candidatus Kryptoniota bacterium, assembly GCA_036567965.1. Lineage (NCBI taxonomy): Bacteria > Pseudomonadati > Candidatus Kryptoniota > Candidatus Kryptoniota bacterium. The sequence continues at coordinate 64,789 of DATCTN010000002.1, read as the reverse complement.
AACTGACGTAAACATGGTCTGTCGACTCGCTGACATGCCTGTAAGCTTCCATGAATGCATTACAATTCTTCTGAGACCTGATGTGACCTAACGAGTATATCTGCCCCCCGACTCCTTCAACATATAAAATATGCTCGCGCGAATTCACGAATTCCTGGATGCCGTATTCCACGAAATCCGACGCGAGTATGTCTTTTTCTTCGATGAGCATTCTGTATGGTGTACCGCTGTTGATCCCTTTTGAATAATCGCGGACGTCGAGGTGTGAATCGATGTTTATCACACCGCACCTCCCGAGCACATTCTTGCAAGCGCGACCATTTGGAAAACTCATGTCGTTGCTCCCGCCGATTGCAATCGGGATCATTCCGTTCCGGAGAGCGTAGCTGTCGACTTCCTCGAGATGCGCGAGAGCATCTTCGAGCTTCATTTCGCGCTTGATGTTGCCCGCGTCGAATATCCTGAGCTCGGCATCCGAAACCGCCGATGACTTGGTCGGAGTCAATTTGTAAAGCGCCCGCCTGATCTCGTCGGGACCTGCCGCGCTTCCTGCCCGGCCACGATTACGAACTGTCCCTTCGTCATACGGGAATCCCACAACTACGACTTTGATGTTGTCGCCGAGCTTCTCCCTCTTCGTCTCGACTGACTCTCCGAACCTTCTGTCACCCTTCTCACCGCGCTTGTAAAGGATTGCGGGATCAGGCTCGTCAAGGAAATTCCAGAACTGTTCCATTCTTTATCACCCTGTGAATTCTGTTTTCAGTGAAATGATACGGAATGTAACTGTAATCGTGCGCGTCGATGACAAGCATGTCCGCCTGCTTGCCGACTTCGATGCTCCCGAGCCGGTCCGATATCCCGAGAGCTGCGGCGGCGTTGATAGTAGCGGCGTTCAGTGCCTCCTCCGCCGTCATGCCGTTCAGAGTAATTGCGAGCCACATCGTCGCGCGCATGTTGTCTATCATTGACGTGCCGGGATTAAAGTCGGTGGCGATTGCTACCACACAGTTATTATCGATCATCTCTCGCGTTGGAGCGGGCTTCGTCCTTAGATAGGCAGCAACGGCCGGAAGAACGACTCCCACCGTCTCACTCTTCCCGAGAGATTTCATCTCCTCCCGGGAAATGTTTTCGAGATGGTCAGCGGAAACCGCCCCGAGCTCGGTAGCTAAAGTCACTCCGCCGTTCGCGGACAGCTCGTCTGCGTGTATCTTTATCTTTAAGCCATGGTCTTTAGCGGACTTCAGTATCCTCTCGGCTTCGCTGACGTTGAAGAATCCGTTATCACAGAAGACATCGCAAAATTCGGCGAGTTTTCTCCTCGCTACGTATGGAATCATCTCTTCGGTAACGCATCTGATGTAACCGGCGCGGTCGTTCTTGAATTCCGGAGGGATTGCGTGGGCCCCGAGAAAAGTGATTACGATTTCCGCGACGGAATCTTCCTTGAGCTCATTCGCAGCTTCGAGAATCTTCAGTTCATTTTTGAAATCCAGTCCGTAGCCGCTCTTTATCTCGATCGTGGTCGTACCGTTTGAAAGAAATTTGTCTATTCTCCTGTCGGCAATCGCTCTCAGTTTTGATTTCGGCATATCACGTGTCGCCCTGACAGTCTCGAGTATCCCGCCTCCCCTCGCGGCAATCTCCTCGTATGTGGCGCCGTTAGCACGCAACGCAAACTCGTGCTCTCTTGTGCCGGCAAATATCAGATGAGTGTGCGGATCTACAAAACCCGGTATGACGATTTTGCCTGAAGCATCGAGGGAGTCGCAATCCGCATCAGCTATGTTCCTTCCAATCGCTGCAATCTTGCCATTATCAATAAGGACGTTGACATCGTGGAGGACGCCCACTTCGTCCATTTCATGTCCGCGCTTGTACGGGCGTCCGTTTGCAGCGCATGTGACGATCGCTTCCGCGTTTCTGATCGCTAGTCTCACTTTGGCGTCGCGGTGTAGGTGGCCGTTATCGTTACGGAGACCGTCACGTCTGAGGCATTGAGGGAAGGAATCGCGCCGAGCGTCTCCATCCGCGCTCCGTAGAGAGGAACCGGAGGCCGAACAAACGAAGTGCTCATATTCTTGACTTTCAGATCCGAGAGTCCTTCGAGCTTTGCGATCGTCGCGGCCTTCTCGTGCGCCTTCGCCACGGCTTTTTCGAGCGCCTCCGTCTGCAGCCGATCCTGTTCTTTCGCCCTGAACTGGATCCCGTTTATCGTCACGCCTTCGACTGCTGTGATCTTCTCGAGGACTTGATTCATTTGTGAGATCGGGACGGAGAGATTCATAATTGCCGACACCTGGTAATAATCCGGCGTAATCTTTTCTGGTTTCTTGTAATCGAAAGACGGCGTCACGGACAGATTGTCGGTGAAAATCTTTGTCGTGTCGACAAGATTCTTCAGTGAGCTCTGCAGCGAATTGTATGTTGCCAGATACGTCTTGAAAGATTCCGTAGCGAGCGGCTGTCTGGCTATGATGCTCAAGTGGAATTCGGCTATACCGGGTTCTGCGGATACCTCAGCGTCCGCTGACACCGTTATCTCCGATTGTGCCCATGAAGATGCGGAGAGAGCAATTGAAATTGCAAGAGCCACGATGCTGCGCATGTCTGTCCTCAGTTTTTCAATATTTATATAACGTGAAGGGAAAATTCAATTGACTTGGGTGGTTATGTCGAAGCAGGTGCCCTTTGACGGCGGTATTGTCGCAAAATGAACCGGGTCGATAATTTCAGCTGGATTGAATTGTGGATCCACATCCGCATTCATTTAAGTTCACAATAAAACTGTAAAATTATGAGTCTGACTGAACAGTAATGCTCTTGTCATTCCGAACGAAGTGATTCCGTCCATGGAGCGCGGACAGATTCACAAGGTGAAGAATCTTCCGGAGGTGTCCACAAAGGTACAACAGGCGAGCATTGTCGAATTGGTAAGCTATACCGGCCAGCTTGCTGCGTTGCCTTTGCGACGGCCTGTGCGTATATTTTTTAGTGGAGAACTGAATGCGAGATATTCTTGTTGTCGACGATAACGCGATTAACAGGCAGCTTGCCGTCTATCTTTTGAAGAAGGGCGGCTACAATGTGTACGAAGCTGAATCGGGCATGCAGGCGATCGGTTTCCTCCATGCTCAGCGGCCGGATGTCATCCTCCTCGACATTCAACTCCCTGAGATGGATGGAATAGAAGTCTTGAAACGTATTCGCGAGGACAAGGAGACTAAAGAAATTACCGTCATCGCGTTGACAGCCTACACGATGAGAGGTGACAAGGAGAAGTTCGAGGCGGCCGGTTTTGATGGATATCTTGCGAAGCCGATCGAACCGAAAACTTTTGCGAATCAGGTACTCGAAATATTTAACGCTTGAGTAAAGATTATACTTTTGAAGAACTGAAAGCTCTGTTCGCAGCCGATCTCTCGCAGAAGATGAAAGTTTTGCAGGATGCCGTCGGCAACGGGAGCTGGGAAACGATAAGCAGGATTTCGCATCAGATAAAAGGAACGGCGAAATCCTTCGGATTCACAAATATCTCGGCGCTCGCCGCGGAACTCGAACAGTCGATCGCGCAGAATAGATTGGAACTTGCGCCAGGACTTGTGAAGAAAATTTCCGACGCGTCTGTTCTTTGACAAACTGGAAACCAATTTCCTCCAAGGGTGCCGTGCATCTTTTTACGAAATAATTTTGGGGATGATACGGAATCGACGGGGATTTGGGAAGCGATGAGTCGCGTGCCGCGGTTCTCCGGTGCCGCGTTAAAAAATCGGTAAATCTGTAAATGCGAACTACAACTACGCATTGGCTGCCTAATTAAAAAAAGGTAACCCGTCCATCCGGTGGCTCTGTCTGCCGGTACCGTGCCGACCCTTTCACATCCTGTGATGATCGGCATCCCGAACATCCTGTTCGGGAGAATGGGCGTCGCCCAGGCAGGCTTTTCCTTCGCAGGCGCCCGGTGGGCGAAGGGAAATATTACGCCGGGATTGCCGGACACAACTCTGCTTCGCGAGCAGTATCCGGTGAAATAATTCGTCGAAGCTATGCACGTAGAAGCTCATCGGATCCTATCTTCGGACCGGGGTTCGACTCCCCGCATCTCCACTTCTCAGGCTCAAAACGTCAGCAGCAAGGTTTAATTCGACAGCAAACATTGGAATAACCGCCTGCCGATACACTCACTTCTGGCGAGTGAGATTTCGGCAATACCCCTTTGGCAAACCGACACTCACAGGTTCAACGAGTAGACATGGAGAGGAATGCTGAGTGAAGGAAAGAGAGAATAGCCGCTTAAGGTTGAATTGCGGCTTTCTCCGGAATCGGTGGCGGTGGAACTACCGATGAGCTGCAAGTATTCGAAGTGAATAGTTTAATTTTGAATTCGTGGAGCATGACCCTGAAACTACAAGTGCTTGAACAATTGCTCATCCCGGGAGTCGTCGTCGTCTCGGCAATCCTCGTGGGATTCTTCCTGAGAGCCGTCGTGCTGGCATCACTCCTCAGAGTTGCACGGAAGACGAGCTGGCGGTTCGGAGACATCGTCATTGCCGCCCTCAGGAATTCTATCGTCCTCTGGTCGCTCGCCCTTGGACTGTATGTCATCGTTGAAACTCAAGGACTTCAGAAGACGACGGAAGAGTGGGTATCAAAGGCGCTCGGGGTTATTGTAATCTTTTCGGTTACAGTCGTCGCCTCTTACATCGGCACAGAGATAATCGAATACTATAAATCAAGAATCACCGGCCTTGCCTCCGCGACGAGCCTCCTAAAGAACATCGTTCGGTTTACCGTCTATTCCGTCGGCGTCCTGATCATCCTGGATGATCTGAGAATATCAATAGCGCCTCTTCTTACCGCGCTGGGTGTGGGCGGACTTGCGATTGGCCTCGGTCTCCAGGAAACACTCTCTAACTTCTTCGCCGGGCTCCAGATACTGGCCGCTAAACAGATTCAAATCGGGAATTACATTAAGTTGAGCACAGGCGAGGAGGGTTACGTTGAAGACCTCAACTGGCGGGCGATAATAATCTGTTCTCTTTACGGGAACCACATGATCGTACCGAACAAAAGCCTGGCTAATCTGACTATAACGAATTACGAAAGACCTACTCCCGATGTCGCGGTCCCGGTCGAGATGGGTGTAGATTACGCCAGCGATCTTGAGAGGGTGGAACGCGTGACCGTGGAAGTTGCCAAGGAAGTCCAGAAAACAGTGCCGGGTGCCGTCCGCGATTACCAGCCGTCAATCAGGTTTGGCAAGTTCGGCGATTCAGCGATATGCTTCTCTGTAAATCTTCGGGGCGAAAGATTCGTCGATCAGTATTTACTCAAACATGAATTCATCAAGAGAGTTAAGGATAGGTTCGACCGCGAGGGGATAGTAATTCCATTCCCGGTACGCACGCTCCACTTGAACAAATAGGGAATGTCGAGTAACCCTGACTCCTTCTGCATTCAAGTCAAAGCTTATCCTGACAGGACTCCTTGGTCGCAGAGCCGCAACGCTTTCGGAGCTTGTTGAGCTCATATGGTCCGTGAAATCTTTGCTCAGAGAGCTATCGGGATACTTTGTCGTCCGAGCGTAAAGCGGTAAAGTATGGCTTGAGGCACACAGGCAAATCATATATCGCTTTTTATTTCGGTGTCGATCTGACCGCATCGATTCGTCGGCTGGATTGTTGGATGATTTATCTAAATCCCTGCGTATGCTGACTCTGGCCGCGTTCAAATAGAAAAAGTCCCGCTCTCGCGGGACCTTTTCACCTTTGACCCCTCGCTTTCGCTCGGGGGATGCTCTTAATTTTGCTTAATACATATCACCCATCGGAGGAGTCGGCATAGACGGTTTCTCCTTCTCCGGTTTCTCACATACCACTGCTTCAGTGGTGAGGAGTAAGCTTGCAACGCTTGCAGCGTTCTGAAGTGCGGTACGTGTCACCTTTGTCGGGTCGATCACGCCGGCCTTGATAAGGTTCTCGTACTTCTCGGTCTGCGCGTTAAATCCGAAATCGTCTTTACCCTCTTTGACCTTCTGGAGGACGACGGAACCTTCCAATCCAGCATTGTTGACGATCCATCTCAGCGGTTCTTCGAGTGATTTCTTAATGATCTCGATTCCGATTTTCTGATCTTCGTTTTCAGTCTTAACTGAGTCGAGCTTTGAAATCGTCCTGACGAGCGCGACGCCGCCTCCAGGAACGATTCCTTCTTCGACTGCAGCGCGTGTCGCATGAAGTGCATCCTCTACGCGGGCTTTCTTCTCTTTCATCTCGACTTCTGTTGTCGCGCCGATCTTTAGAACAGCAACTCCGCCCGACAACTTCGCGAGTCTCTCCTGGAGCTTCTCTTTGTCATAGTCCGATGTCGTCTTATCGATCTGCGCTTTGATTTCGTTGATGCGTCGCTTGATATCGTCTTTCACGCCCGCACCTTCTACGATCGTCGTGTTGTCCTTGTCGACGGTTACCTTCTTCGCCGTTCCGAGTAGTGCAAGTGTTGTATTTTCGAGCTTGAATCCCTTTTCTTCTGAAATGACTTGTCCGCCGGTCAGGACTGCGATATCTTCGAGCATTGCCTTCCGCCTATCGCCGAATCCAGGAGCCTTCACTCCAACGCATTTCAAAGTGCCGCGAATCTTGTTCACGACCAGTGTGGCGAGTGCTTCACCTTCGAGGTCCTCTGCGATGATCACGATCGAGCGTCCGCTCTGCGCGACTTTCTCAAGAACGGGGAGAAGATCCTTCATCGCTGAAATCTTCTTGTCATGTATGAGGATGTAAGGATCCTCCATGTCCGCTTCCATCGACTCCGTGTCGGTAACGAAGTACGGTGAAAGGTAGCCGCGGTCGAACTGCATTCCTTCGACAACTTCCATTGTCGTGTCGGTACCCTTCGCCTCTTCAACAGTGATTACTCCGTCTTTTCCGACTTTATCCATCGCGTTCGCGATGAGTTCGCCGATCTCGCTGTCGTTATTGGCGGAAATAGTCCCTACCTGCGCGATCTCTTTCTTGTCGGTCACTTCGCGGCTCATCTGCTTCAGGCCAGCCACGATTTGCTCTACTGCGAGATCGATGCCGCGCTTCAGATCCATCGGGTTGGCTCCGGCGGTTACGTTTTTCAGTCCTTCGCGATATATGGCTTGCGCAAGGACTGTCGCCGTGGTCGTGCCATCGCCCGCTACGTCGGAGGTCTTGGATGCGACTTCGCGCACCATCTGGGCGCCCATGTTCTCGATTGTATCTTCGATTTCGATTTCCTTCGCGACTGTCACGCCATCTTTTGTGACTGTCGGGGCACCGAACTTTTTGTCTATGATAACATTGCGTCCGCGAGGCCCGAGCGTCACCTTCACCGCATCGGCGAGCGTGTCGACTCCGCGCTTCAGGGCTGACCGGGCATCAGGACCGAACTGAATTATTTTTGCTGCCATTATTTCAATCTCCTTTTGTTAAAGAATTGCAAAAATGTCACTCTCTCTCATTATGAGGTACTCTGTTCCCTCATAATTGACTTCAGTACCGGAATATTTTCCGTACAAAATCCTGTCGCCAACTTTCACCTCGATGGGAATCTTCTTTCCCTCGTCGGTGACTCTGCCTGGCCCAACGGCAACGATCTCTCCTTGTTGCGGACGCTCTTTTGCAGTGTCCGGAACATAGAGTCCGCCCTTGGTCTTCTCGTCAGCCTCAAGCGGTCTCACAACTACTCGATCTGCCAATGGCTTAATTTTCATTTCTAAACCTCCTTTTATTTTTTGCTCATTAGGGTTTGAATCCGATTGGCACTTTCATATTGCGAGTGCCAATTTAATTTGCCTCTTGCAAAAAGTCAAGCACTCGTGATGGTAGAGTGCCAACCTTCTTTCTAAGGTAAGTTGCCACTATTTCATGCGGAAAAATGACCTCAAGTATAGAATTGTGTCCTTTAATGCGGTCAATTCAAGCAAAAAACCGGCACAGCCATTGCCGTATCACGAATCAGGACCCGAATTATGGTCCTGCCGGAAATTGAAAATTCGTCCTAACGAAGTCCGTCAGAAGTTGATCTCTCGTGCGGACTTTTCAGAAGGAGGGCAGGAAATGACAAAGATCCAGAATGTTGAGCGCAATCTGACGACACAATTTTATGTAACTGACGACTGTAACGGCTGCGGATTATGCAGGAACCTGGCGCCCGACTTCTTCGACTACGTGGAGTATGCTTATTCATATTTCATCACGCACCAGCCGCGTACCGAATCGGAAGTTGCACTCCTGAGAGACGCGCAGGAGCTATGCGTACTGGACGCGATCAGGGAAACCGCCGATCAGGTTGGTGAAAGGATCGCTTGATGTTCGAAATACTTAGCAAGGACGTTCTAGCAAAGGCAATAACCAAATTTACTATACATGCTCCCTTCGTCGCTAGAAAACACAAAGCGGGTAATTTCGTCATCATCCGTGTGAACGAACATGGAGAAAGAATCCCTCTCACGATAGTTGATTCGGATGCAAAGGCTGGTACGATAACAATAATTGTCCAGACAATAGGGAAGACCACGAAGTTATTGAGTCTCCAGAAAGTTGGCGATTACTTGCTTGATGTGGCGGGTCCGCTGGGAAATCCGACTCCAATACACCGGTTCGGAACCGTTATCTGCATAGGTGGTGGCGTGGGCACCGCGGAAGTCTATCCGATAGCACGCGCGCTGAAGAACGCCGGGAACAAACTTGTCACGATCGTCGGCGCAAGATCGAAAGATCTTGTCATCCTGGAAAACGAGCTGAAGGAAATCTCCGACGAATTCTTCGTCACGACGGATGACGGCTCGTACGGCACGAAAGGACTTGTGACGTTGGCTCTCGATACTTATCTGAAAAAAGATCCTGACGTGAAAGGCGTTTACGCTATTGGTCCTATTATAATGATGAAAGCTGTTTCAGATTTTACGAAGCCGATCGGAATCAAGACATATGTCAGCTTAAATCCCATCATGATGGATGGAACAGGAATGTGCGGAGCGTGCCGCGTGACGATCGGGAAGGAGACAAAGTTCGCTTGTGTCGATGGCCCCGAATTCGAAGGTCATGAAGTTGATTTCGACGAGCTCATCACCCGCAACCGGTCATACATGGAGCTGGAAAGGATCTCGCTCGAGAAATTCGATGCGGATCTGGCAGCGGGAGATGGAGTTTCCGAAGACAGGAGAGCAGCAAATGCCTAATACTCTGAAGCCTTCGGAAAGATTGAAAATCCCCCGACAGACTCCCATCGAGCAGGACGCGGATATACGCAGAAAAAATTTCAAGGAAGTTTCTTTTGGTTTTGACGAAAGTCTTGTTTCACAAGAGGTGCTTAGGTGCATCGATTGCAAAGAGCCGCTCTGTGTTACCGGTTGTCCGGTCCATATCGACATTCCCGCTTTCATAAAGCTTGTCGTTGAAAAGGACTATTTCGGAGCGGCGAAGAAGATAAAAGAGAAGGACTATCTTCCCGCGGTGACCGGCAGGGTCTGTCCGCAAGAATCTCAGTGCGAAGCAGTCTGCCCGATCGGAAAGAAACATCTTCCTGTCGCCATCGGAAAGATAGAGAGGTTCGTGGCGGACTACGAACGCCTTCACGGGGCGTCGAACGGGTTTACAGTCGAGAACAAACGTAAGGAAAAAGTCGCAGTTGTTGGGTCGGGTCCTGCTGGACTCACTTGCGCGGCTGAGCTAGCGAAGCTCGGGTACAATGTGACAATCTATGAAGCGCTCCATGCAGCGGGCGGGGTTCTTAGATACGGCATACCAGAATTCAGACTTCCCAAAGTAATTCTCGATCAAGAAATTGAGAACGTCAAGAAACTCGGAGTGGAGATAATTACAAATTTTGTGATCGGCAGGACCGCCACTGTAGACGAGCTCATGGACGATTTGGGATTTGATGCGGTGTTCCTTGGAACAGGTGCGGGCACGCCGAATTTCCTAGGCATTCCTGGTGAAAACTTCCCAGGCGTATTTTCAGCAAGTGAATTCCTCACCCGTGTAAACTTCATGATGGGATACGATTTCCCGAACTACGACACGCCGGTGAAAATTGGGAAACGAATCGCAGTCATCGGAGGCGGCAACACGGCGATGGATGCCGTAAGAACTGCAAACCGGCTTGGAGCCGAGAAAGCTTACCTTGTTTATCGGCGGAGCAGAGAAGAGATGCCTGCCCGCGACGAGGAAATCCACCATGCAGAAGAAGAGGGAATTGAGTTCCACATCCTCACGAACCCGATCCGCATAATGCAGGGTGAGAACAAGTGGGTCAAGGCGATGGAATGTGTCAAGATGGAGCTCGGCGAGCCGGACGAATCGGGACGGAGGAAGCCTGTGGTAATTCAAGGATCGAATTTCATAATGGACGTGGACACGGTCATTCTCGCCATCGGACAGAGGCCCAATCCAATACTGCAGGCCACAACGCCGGGATTGAATATGTCCAAGCGTGGGACTGTAGTTGTGGACGATTCGTGCAAGACAAGTCGGGAGAGCGTATTTGCCGGTGGCGATCTCTCGCGCGGCGGAGCAACCGTTATACTCGCCATGGAAGACGGCCAACGATCCGCGGCGGCCATCCACGAGTACCTGGAGAAGGCAAATGTCAAAAGTCAGGGGCCAAAAGTTCAAGCCAGCGGTCAGAATTAATTCCAGATGGATCAGACATCCCGGTCTTGACCTTTGTCTATTGAAATTTTGAGGTTAAAACATGAACATCGGCATACCGAACGAATCATCCAAACACGAGAACCGAGTCGCGCTCACGCCGTCGGCAGTCGCCACGCTGACTCAACTTGGGCATCCGGTTTACGTGGAGTCGCAGGCGGGCATAGCGAGCAGGTTCACCGATGAAATGTACAGGCACTCGGGCGGCACGATAGCTTACGCCAAAGAAGAGATTTTCCGAAGATGCGAGCTCGTTTGCGGGGTGGAGCCGCCTACACCCGAAGAGGTGGAACTTATGGAGCCCGGCAAAACGAGTCTGAGTTTTGTCAATCTCCCCGTCGCGCGGCCGCAGTTTATTGAAGCGATCCTGCAGAATCGAATCAACACGATCGGCGCTGAACTGATCGAGTCGGATGACGGCGATCGTCCGGTGATACATTCGATGAGCGAGATCGCCGGCCAACTTTCGATCTTCATCGCAGCCAGATGTCTTCAAAGCGGCGATCTCGGGAGAGGAATTATCCTCGGCGGGATCGCCGGGGTCGCGCCGGCAGCGGTCGTCATCCTGGGAGCGGGAGTCGTCGGGACCGAGGCTGCCCGGACAGCAGCCGGTCTCGGGGCGCAAGTGATCGTGCTCGATAGAGATCTCGCCCGATTGAGGGAGGTTGACCGCCTACTGTCGAAGCGCGTTTCGACTGCGCTTGCAACACCGGTCAATGTCAAGAAGAGCGCGGCGTACGCCGATGTCCTTATCGGCGCTGTGTTCACGAAGGGAGAACGGACGCCGCATATCGTCACCGAAGAAATGGTGAAGTCCATGAAGCCTGGCGCCGTTATAATCGATGTGTCTATCGATCAGGGAGGATGTGTTGAGACGAGTCGGCCTACGACGATAGAGAATCCTACATTCCTGGCGTATGACGTCATACACTACTGCGTCCCGAACATTACCGCGACGGTGGCGCGCACTGCGACTTATTCGTTGACAAACACCACTCTGCACTACATCATTGAAATAGCACAGAAGGGAATCGTCAGAGCTCTGAAGGAAAATCGGAGCCTGGGACGTGCGGTCTGCAGCTTCGGTGGGAAGTGCACACAAAAACTTATTACAGAAATCTTCGGGGGCAAATACCTTCCGATAGAAAGTCTCCTGAGCTGATGGGCTGGATAGAGACATACAATAGCAAAGTCGCCACAGCCGCAGAAGCTCTGTCACTCGTAAAGTCGGGTGACAAGATCTACGTGCATCCCGGCTGCGCCGCACCGGAGGTTCTTATCGACGCGATGGTCACGAGAGCGAATGAACTCGAAAATTGTGAAGTGCTCCATATCCTGAGCCTCGGCAGAGCGATGTACGCGCGGCCGGAGATGGTCGCCCACTTCAGGCATACCGCCCTCTTTATCGGCAAGAACACGCGCGATGCCGTCAATTCCGGTCGTGCCGATTTCGTCCCCGTATTCTTATCTGAAATCCCCAGACTTTTTTATTCGGGCCAAATAAAGATCGACGTTGCTTTAATCCATGTTTCCCCTCCGGATGAGCACGGGTTCTGCAGCTTCGGCGTCGGAGTCGATACCACAAAGGCGGCAACAGAAGTCGCACGCACTGTCATCGCCCAGGTTAACCGGAATATGCCGCGCACCTTAGGAGACAGTTTCATACACGTCAGTAAGCTTCACAAGATTGTCGAGGCCGACGCCCAGATCATGGAGTTGCCGCAAGTGGAACCGGACGCGTCCGTAGAAGAAGGGAAAGTCTTCGAAAAGATTGGCGCGAACATCGCCGAATTGATCGAGGACGAATCTACCCTTCAGTTAGGTATTGGAAAAATACCGGATGCTGTTTTGATGTCGCTCGGGGGAAAGAAGGACCTCGGCGTCCATTCCGAAATGTTTTCGGACGGCGTGATAAAGCTCGTGGAGAGCGGCGTAATTACAAACGAAAAGAAAACTCTTCATCCGGGGAAGATGGTCGCGAGTTTTGTCCTCGGTTGTAGAAAGCTTTTTGATTTTATCGACAATAATCCGATTATCGAATTTCATCCTTCAAATTATGTGAATGATCCCTTCGTAATAAGTCAGAACCGGAAAATGGTCGCGATAAACTCGGCGATCCAGATCGACCTGACAGGTCAGGTGTGTGCGGACTCGATCGGGTACAACTTCTACAGCGGCTTCGGCGGTCAGGTGGATTTCTTGCGCGGAGCGGCGAGGTCCGAGGGCGGAAAACCTATCGTCGCCTTGCCTTCTACGGCAAAGGGCGGAACCGTTTCCAGAATTGCCGTTCATCTTGCCGAGGGCGCGGGCGTCACGACCTCAAGGGGCGACGTGCATCTCGTTGCAACGGAATTCGGAGTGGCGGACCTTCACGGCAAGAAGATAAGCGAACGAGTCAAGTCTTTGATCGGCATAGCTCATCCGAAGTTCAGAGATGAACTTACATGTTTCGCCAAACAGCGGTCGTGGATTTGAACAGAGTTTATTTTAGGGCAGAAATGATGCTCTATTTTATTCCGCAGAAAGGGAGTATCTATGACTACGGGCAAGTTATTGAAGATCGGAGATGTAGCTAGAAGGCTAGGAGTAGCCGTTTCGACCATTCGGAAGTACGAGGCTTCGGGAATAGTACTGCCGATCAGAACTGTCGGGAAACATCGCATGTTCTCCGAGGATGATGCTTACTGGCTTGCGGCTGTGAGAGACATGATAACCCACAAAGGGATGACTCTAGAGGCTATAAAGAGAATGATCGCGATTGTCCCATGCTGGGCGATGCAGGGGTGCTCCCCGGAGGAGAGGGTGAAATGTCCGGCGTATACGGATGACTCAGCGCCATGTTGGACCCTCGAATGTGTGAAGCGAGGCCGTACTACTGCCGACTGCCGGACTTGTTATTTCTACAAGAGCGTTACCCACTGCAAAAGTATTAAAGCTCTCGTTTCAGAGTATCTGGGCCCGTCCGGGAATTAGTCACGCGCAAATCCTCGGGCCCGCGTTGGTAATATCTGTGAGCTATTTCATCCAGATTTCTTACCGGGCGATTCTCAACCTGCGCTCAGCGATATTTTCAGAAGAATATTCCTCGGCTCTCCCCATGCTTCTCCGCTGAAGAACGATCCCTTCAACAGATACTCATGATTCAAGATGTTATTTACGAAGAACTCCGGTTTTATGCTGTAGCTTCCGATGAAAAAGGTTTTTCCCAAAGAGCCGTTCAAGATAAAATGCGGAGAGACATGTCCGTTGTTAAGTCCGTTCGTGAGTCCGCTTCCGTATGAGCCGATGAGTCCGGCAAAGGAATTGTCGTTCGTAAGATTCAATCCGACAGTATAGGTGATTCTCTGATCGTGGTCGAGATCGAACGCGGTGGTCGGCGGCAAAGCCGGCAGGAATCCTCCGCTTGTTTTGCCGTCACCCTCTGCATGGCTCAAAGCAATGTTAAAGAATCCGGAAAATGGTCCAGCAGGATGGTAATCGAGGCCTAACTCGACACCCCGCACAAAGATATTCTGGATATTGACAGCCGTCTCTAAGTTTGTCCCGGGAATCGTGTTGTCGTCCATACCTGGATTTTCAGAAGTGTAGTATCCGACCAGCTTGGAGGACAGCGAATTAGTTAATGCCTGTGTGATTCCCGCCTCGACATAATTACCTCTCACGGCTTTCGTCGGGGCAGAGATGGTTCCCGATGAGCCGGTGATCTCCCTCAATTGTTCCGCGAGGACCGGCACAAAGATTCTTCCATAGTAAACGTACGTTGTAGTTGAAAAATCCGGGAGGTAAGTCAGTTTTATTTTTGGCGAGACTTGTGATTCCTGACCGATGCCCTTTGCATAATGTTGATCGTACCTTATCCCGGCGCTGAGTTGTAAAACCGGCAGCGGCTGAAATTGAGACTGTGCATAAATTCCAAAATCGTAACCGCGGAGATTCTCAGAAGATTGCGGACCTGAACTGTTTCCGTTGAAAGCACTGAAGTCCTCGTTGCCGGTTGTGTAATAAAGCGCCGATCCACCTTTGATGCTCAACTCGTCTTCCGGACGGATTGTGACGTCGGTCTTGGCTCCATACACATCAAATTTCCTGGTCTCTGAAATGTTAAAGGCTGTACTATCTCCGGCGAAATAAAATGACGGCACATCATTTTCTCCCGGAGAGTATGATAACGATCCCCGCCTGTGTGTAAGTCCAAGGAAGAAGTCGCCCTCGTTTCCGCTGGACCCGAATCCATGACGGAAGATCAGATCCTGGAACCCGTCCGATTCCTGTTGATTGTCATTCGCGTTGATCCCGCCAGTCGAATCATACGGGACCTGGAAGGTAGACTTGCTCTGATCAATGTCCAGAGCGATTATGTCGTCGGGTGAAAGAATGTATTGTATCTTTCCAAGTCCGAAAAGGTCTTCGCCGTGATCGTGGAAAATGTCGGGAAGCGGTGTGTCTATTCTCCTGTCTGTGATTTTCCTGGAGCCGGCCAGGAAGTAAGCGAAATTGCCCGTGTGTCCTGTGAACGACAGCGACTGCCCGGATGAATTGAAGCTTCCTACATATCCGGAGGCTCCAGCGTTGAAGGAGGTCGCCGGTATTTTTGTCCTGACATCTATTATTGCCAGCGCGTCGGAATATTCCGCCGGTAGATCACCTACGAGAAATGATATCCTGTCGATCACTCTCGGGTCGAACAATTCGGTCATACCTTCGCTTTGAGTTTCGGGAACGGGCAGCCCGTCAACATTGTATGAATACTCTGCATGTTGGCCTCTGATGTGCACCTCGCCTGATGGGGCCTGGACTGCGCCGGGGAGGTTCTGCTGGATGATCGTCGACGGTAGACTTGTCGGTGTGGTGTGATACGTGGCTTCCTGAAAGACTGGCGCGCTCGTCGCGATGTCAAGTCTCTGTTGCCGGGGTTTTTCATTCGCCGCCGCTGTCACGGTCACCTCCTGAAGAGTAATGTCCGATGACTCCAGCGGAAAATCGAATTGATAATGCCTGGCAGTCAGAGTTGTATCTAATAGCGCTCTCTTGAAACCGAGCGTGCTTGCCTGAATCGTATAATGGTCGGGGGGAAGGTTTTTGATCTGGAAATTTCCAAGTTCATCGGTCGTCGTTCCCGTGACTACCGACATTCCCTTCAACACTACGACTTCCGCGTACGCTATCGGGTGCCCGTCCGTTTTCTCCGTGACCTTTCCGCTTATCGACGCCCGGTTTGGCAGATCAGTAGGGGCGGCAAGCAAGACAAAGGGAGCGAGCGAAAATAAGCCTGCAATTCGAATTAATGTGCTGAACATTAAGATTCCTTCTCCAGGAGAATGTTATTGGAAATGAATTTGGCGAAAGAAGCTGGATTACGCCTGAGGAGGAGCGCGGGCGAAAAGTCGGCGGGAGGTATCCGAAGAGATCCGGCCGGGGATCGAGAATCTGAGGAATGAGAATGATTCCGGGGAAGTGAAGTCTTGTTCCAGAACGGGAGTGCTGGCAGTAGACTGCGCGAAATTGTGCGCAGGGCAGACGAAGCTGTCGTCGTTGCTTCCAAGGTTCTGGGTTGATATGGCACCGGGCAGGAAGGACAGTCTGCTTCCGAGCGGAACACAATCCTTATGGGAAAAGGGGAAGGTCGCCGTTATAAAGGCGTAGACAATGAGTATCGCTTTCGCGAATGTCCTTCTCTTTTCTATCGACATACTACAACTTAGTTCGTTCCATTTACTATCTCAAATTACAGACGCAAAAAAACCCAAATAAGTTCCACAGTGATTGCCTTTGGCGATTTGCGGGCAGAAAAGAGCTCAGATTCTCGAGAGAGCCTGTTTCAAGTCGTTTATGAGATCGTCCGCGTCCTCGACTCCTACCGAAAGCCTAATCAATGTATCATCTAGTCCCGATTGAAGTCGGACTTTTCTGGGCAGCGAGGAGTGAGTCATGGAGGCGGGATGCTCAATGAGCGATTCCACTCCGCCTAGACTTTCCGCGAGTGCAAAGAGCCTGGTATGAGTTGTAAGCTTCTTCGCGATGGCCATCTTGTCGTTCTTGAGAGTGAACGAAACCATCCCGCCATAGCCGCTCATTTGTCTCTCCGCCACGTCGTGGTTCGGGTGGGTCCTGAAGCCGGGGAAGTTCACGTGTTTGACTTTCGGATGGCTGGCAAGAAACTCTGCGACCTTCGCCGCATTTTCGCAGTGTCGCTGCATTCGGAGGTGAAGGGTCTTTGTACCTCGGAGCGCGAGAAAACAGTCGAACGGACCCGGCACGGCGCCGCTTGACTTCTGTATGAATAGGAGCTTTTCCGCGAGTCCCGCATCGTTTGTTACTGCTGCGCCAAGGATGACATCCGAGTGACCGCCAAGATATTTAGTAGCACTGTGTACCACGATGTCGGCGCCAAGCGTGAGCGGTTTCTGCAGATAAGGAGTCGCGAACGTATTATCCACGGCAGTCATGATCTTCTTGCTTCGCGCAATCTTTGTTATTCCCTCTATATCGACGATCCTCAGCAGAGGATTCGTAGGCGTCTCGATCCAGATCATCTTTGTATTCGGCTTCAGCGCTTGAGTGACATTGTCGGGACGGCCCATGTCGATGAAATCGAATTTCAAACCGAATTGTTCAAAAACTTTAGTGAAGAGCCTGTACGTCCCGCCGTACAAATCATTGCCCGCGATTACGTGGTCGCCGGAACTAAGAAGCTTGGTGACTGCGTCAATTGCCGCCATTCCGGAAGCAAACGCGGCGCAAAAACTTCCGCCTTCGAGTGCCGCGAGATTGGCTTCGAGCGCGGTCCTCGTCGGGTTGCCCGCCCGGGAGTAATCGTACCCTTTGTGAACTGTGGGTTCGGACTGAACATATGTCGAGGTCTGGTAGATCGGCGTCATCACAGCTCCCGTGGCGCTGTCAGGTTCTTGTCCGGCGTGAATCGCGATGGTAGCGAACTTCATTATCTCTCCGTTTATTCGGCTGAATTCTGAGTCAGCGCGTACATCAAATCTGATTTTGTCAATATATCGAGCGTTTTGTCGTCGTGCTCCACGATGACAGCGGCCGCTTCCTTGTCGAGAGTCTTGTACAAGCTTTCGATCGAAATCTTGTCCTTCACAATAGGGAATGGCTTGTCCAGGAACTCTCTGACTTTGTGCCCGCGCAAACCCGGATTTGAAACAAGTGTCGATAGAACTTTGTTCTCCGTAAGGCTCCCGACGAGAGAACCGTTCTCGATTACCGGAAGCTGCGAGACCGCATTCTCCTGCATGAGCGAAATAGCCTCCACAAGTGTTGCCTCAGTTCCGACAGTGATTAATCCTCGCTTTGCTTTCCTGCGGGCCGTTATGTCACCTGCCGATAGTTTTAATTTTGGCTCGAGATACTGGTTCTCTTTCATCCAGTTATCGTTGTAAAGTTTCGACAGATATCTCGAACCGTGATCCGGAATTATCGTCACGATAATATCCTCTTCTGAAAGCCCCTGCGCGATCTTTAGCGCAACGTGAATGACTGAGCCAGCCGATCCACCGGCGAATACTCCTTCCTTGCGAGCGAGGAGCCGAGTAGCGAGAAATGATTCCTTGTCTGATACTGTAATTACGTCGTCGATATTTGTGAAATCCATTATCTTCGGCATGGAGTCCTGCCCGATTCCCTCAACCTTATATGGATGGCTTGTAGGAAGTTCTCCCGTGCGGAAGTAATCCGCGTATATACTTCCCTCCGGATCCACACCAATCACATTGACCCTCTTGTTCTTCTCCTTGAGATATTTCGCCACTCCTACTATCGTACCGCCGGTGCCAACGCCGCACACGAAATGAGTGATCTTGCCTTCTGTCTGCTCCCATATCTCTGGACCTGTCGTTTCATAGTGCGCCTGAGGATTACCCGGATTGTCATACTGGTTCGGGAAATATGAGTTGGGTATTTCGTGGTTCAGGCGATGTGCGACGGAATGATAACTTCTCGGGTCGTCCGGCTCGACGGCCGTAGGCGTTACGATTACTTCGGCGCCGAATGCGCGGAGCAGGTCGATCTTCTCCTGGCTCATCTTGTCGGGCATCGTGAAGATGCATTTGTACCCCTTCATCGCCGCGACCAGTGCAAGTCCCATTCCCGTGTTCCCGGACGTGCCTTCGATGATCGTGCCGCCCGGTTTCAAAATGCCGTTCCGCTCAGCTTCCTCGATCATTGTCAGCCCGATCCTGTCTTTCACGGAGCCGCCAGGATTCAGATACTCCAACTTTGCGAGAAGGATCGGTTTGATCCCGGGCGCGAGTCGGGATAGTCTCAACATCGGAGTGTTGCCGACTACTTCAAGAATTGAATTGTACCACATCTGATGTACTTTGGTTGATTTCAGATTCGTTAGTTAACCATGAATAGGTATTAAGTGAAATGGTGAACAGGGTAGAGATCGGTTCAACCTGCTTGTCCTGACCTGTATTTTCGAGCGTCTATTTCTTCCGACAATGTCAGATGAACCGTTGTTCAGGTTCGAAGCCTGCGGCTTTGATTGACCTCTTGATCTGATTTAGGTTGAAGCCGGA
Organism: Candidatus Kryptoniota bacterium; assembly: GCA_036567965.1. Lineage (NCBI taxonomy): Bacteria > Pseudomonadati > Candidatus Kryptoniota > Candidatus Kryptoniota bacterium. The sequence continues at coordinate 45,570 of DATCTN010000002.1, read as the reverse complement.
AAAATGTTTGGTTCCGGCAGCGCTCACTACGTTCTCTTCTATCATGAGACTTCCGAAGTCGTCTGCACCGAATTGTAGACCGATCTGAGCAACCTTCAGCCCCTGGGTTACCCAGCTTACCTGGATCGAATCGACATTGTCGACCATGAGTCTGGAGATTGCTAGAGTCTTGAGATAGTCGAAAGCAGAAGATTTCTCTCTCAGGTTATCGTGGTTCTCTGCCAGCTCGGTATTTCTCGGTTGGAAGGTCCAGGGTATGAAGGCAGTGAACCCACCGGTCTTGTCCTGGAGCTCCCGCACGACGATCATATGCTGGAGCCGGTCTTCATAACTCTCTACATGGCCGAACATCATGGTCGCTGTAGTCTTCAGCCCGAGCCGGTGCGCTTCGTTCATCACTCCGAGCCACTCGTCAGACGTGCATTTTTTCGGAGCGATTTTATCGCGGACATCGTCGACCAGTATTTCAGCGCCGCCACCTGGGATGGAATCGAGACCCGCGTCTATCAGTCTCTTTATCACTTCTCTGGTCTTGAGTCCGTTCTCGCGTGCGATGAAAACGATTTCCTCCGGCGACAGGGCATGCAGCCAGATTCTATAATTTGATTTTATAAATCTGAAAAGGTCCTCGTAATAATCCATCCTGAGTTCCGGGTTCAACCCTCCCTGGAGCAGGATCCTGGTCCCACCAAGATCGATAGTCTCCTGGATTTTATTTCCGAGCGCTTCATTCGAAAGTGTGTAACTTTTCTTCTCGTCTCCCACCTTGGCGTAAAATGCGCAGAACGTGCACTCGGTAACGCATACGTTCGTGTAGTTGATGTTTCGATCTATTATATAAGTCACCACAGGCTTCGGGTGTTTCTTCCTGCGGACACTATCCGCCATCATGCCGATCACCAACAGATCGTTGGAATCAAACAGCTCCAATCCGTCCTGCAGACTGAGCCTTTCTCCGTCGCGCACTTTTTCAAAAATGTGTTTCAGCATTTTTCTCTTCTAAAATTCGCAATAAACCGCAAAAGATTCAACGTTGAGGAAGCAGCAGAGGTTGCTCGTTTTCAGTGCTACATCAAATGTCTGCGCTTGCCGCATGTGACGGCGACACGCATCTACCTTGTCGGATCCGCTCGCCGAGTGTATAGGGAACTACTACCTCCGGCGGACTTCAGGGGCTGGAACGAGATGCCCTGTCGCTTCTTGATCACAAATTTTTAAATGAGGCTGCATCCCGCACCGGCAAAGCGCTCTGGTGCGCAGGTCTGTAGCGGGACAATCTTGAACGAAGACGCTTCGCGAGATTCATCATTGCGGCCGCCAAAACATTAACGCCGGACAGACCTCCGGAGTTCAGCACTAACGAGGAATACGTCGACTTCGCGAGATGTTTTGGAACTTCAGCGTGCGGTTGTTAAATTTTGCCACAAAGCGTATGAAGAAATGAGAGCATTGATCCCCGTTGCAGGGGTGGGAACACGTCTGCGTCCACACACTTTCACTCTGCCCAAAGTCCTGCTTAATGTCGGAGGCAAACCAATCGTTGGTCATATCGTCGACAAACTGGTGAAGATTGGCGTCAAGGACATCTCGGTTGTCGTCGGATACATGGGTGACATGGTAGAAGATTACCTTCGCGGGAAGTACAAAGCGAATTTCAAGTTTATTTATCAGGAGGAACGACTCGGACTTGGGCATGCGGCCTATGTTGCCCTCTCCAAAGAACAATCGAATGAACCACTTCTGATCATTCTTGGTGACACAGTCTTTGATGTAGATCTTGACCAGATAACGAAAAGCGAATACTCGTGTATCGGTGTTAAGAGAGTCAACGATCCAAGAAGATTCGGTGTCGCGGAGACCGTAGACGGAAGAGTCACAAAGCTGGTCGAAAAGCCGGATCAGCCCACTTCAAATCTCGCTATGGTCGGCTTGTATTATATAAAAGATCCCGGGACGCTGTACAGTGCGCTTAAGGAAATTGTGGAGAAAGACATAAGGACCAAAGGGGAGTACCAGCTCACAGATGCACTTCAGTTAATGTTGAATCGCGGAGAGAGGATCAATTATTTCGAAGTAGAGGGTTGGTACGATTGCGGGAAACCCGAAACTCTGCTCGAGACGAACCGACATTTGCTGAAGAAGACTAACCATTTCAAGAGCCGTAAGGACGTGGTGATAATCCCGCCGGTTTATATCGCAGATTCCGCAAAGATAGTACATTCGGTTATTGGTCCCGACGCGACAATAGATTCCGACGTAAGCATAGAAGATTCTCTAATCCGCGACTCCATCATTGGTTCAGGGGCTTCGATTCAGAAATCTCTGTTGGAAGGATCGATAGTCGGACAAAACGCGCAGCTCAAGGGAAGTTTCAAGCGGGTGAATGCCGGCGATTCTACCGAAATAGATTTGTTTTAGAAATTTACTGGAGACGAAATGTACAAATTGTTCACATCGGAATCTGTCACTGAAGGTCACCCGGACAAAATATGCGACCAGATTTCCGATGCCGTATTAGACAAACACCTTGCCATCGAACCCGAATCGCGGGTTGCATGCGAAACTTATGTAACCACCGGTCTTGTCGTCATCGGCGGTGAAGTGACAACGACTGAAGAAGCCAAAGCGAAAATCGACGTCGCCGACATCGCGCGAGGCGTGATAGAACGGATCGGGTACATTCACAGCAGCTATAAATTTGATGCTTACTCGTGCGGCATAATAAATGTCATGCATTCTCAATCGGTCGACATCAGCCGTGGAGTCGATCGTGGAGGAGCCGGTGACCAGGGGATGATGTTCGGTTACGCTTGCTCGCAGACGGATGAGTTCATGCCTCTTCCAATCGCGCTTGCGCACAGGCTGACCCGTCGGCTGGCAGAGGTGAGAAAGAAGGGAGACAGCTCCCCGATGAAGTACCTCCGGCCCGATGGAAAGAGCCAGGTCACCGTCGCGTACCATGAAGGTGGTATAATAACTGCCGAAACGATCGTGGTTTCAACTCAGCACGATCCGGAGCCGAAGGGAGTTAACGAGAAGAAATGGCAAGAGAAGATAGCTGACGACGTGAAGAAATATATCATCAGAGAAGCAATTCCCGAGAAATGGCTGACAAAGGATACTAAGTATTACATCAACCCGACCGGTCGTTTCGAAATCGGCGGGCCTCACGGCGACACCGGACTAACCGGAAGAAAGATCATTGTCGACACTTACGGCGGATATGCGCCGCATGGAGGCGGAGCATTTTCCGGCAAAGATCCGTCGAAGGTTGACAGGAGCGGGGCATACGCCGCGCGCTATCTCGCGAAGAACATCGTTGCCGCCGGACTCGCCAAAGAATGTATGATCCAGCTTGCGTATGCCATCGGCGTTGCGGAACCCGTCTCGGTCCTCGTCGACACACGGGGAACGTCTGCCGGAGTCTCGGATGATGAGCTCGGTCGAGTTTTAAGACGGGTCATGGATCTTACTCCCAGCGGAATCACGAAACATCTTAATTTGCGAAGGCCCATTTTCGAAAAGACTGCCGCATACGGACACTTCGGAAGGAACGAAAAAGATTTCACCTGGGAGAAAACCGATCTGGTCAAGGCGCTCCAAAAAGAAGTGAAGTAATAGAATTCCAATCACTGATTGAAAACTCATGGAGAAGATTATCAATGGATGAGGTGAAAGGGCTATATAAAGTCCGGGATATTTCCTTAGCAAGCGAGGGCAAAAAGAGGATTGCGTGGGCTGAATCAAGAATGCCTGTCCTGATGGCGTTGAAGGAAAAGTACAGCTCCTCGAAACCCTTCAAAGGATTCAAGATTGCGGGATGTCTTCACGTTACAAAAGAAACCGCCGTACTCGTGAAGACTTTTGTTGCGTGCGGCGCGCAGGTAAGCTGGAGCGGCTGCAATCCTCTATCAACTCAGGACTCAGTCGCGGCAGCGCTCGCCTCTGACGAGATCTCAATTTTTGCGTGGCACGGAATGTCGGTGAAGGAGTTCTATTGGGCGATCGACGAGACGATAAAGATGAAGCCGGACCTGACTCTGGATGATGGAGCCGACTTGATATTCACGCTGCATAAAAAGTACCCGGAGCTTGCGGCCTCGGCGATTGTGGGCGGGACTGAGGAGACAACGACAGGAGTACATCGTCTTCGAGCGATGGCGGCCGACGGGGCGCTGAAATATCCCGTCATCGCGGTCAATGATGCCGAGACGAAATGGGATTTCGATAATGTGTATGGAACCGGCCAGTCGACGCTCGACGGCATACTCAGGGCGACGAGCGTTCTGCTCGCCGGAAAGAATATTGTGGTCGCCGGCTTTGGACATTGCGGCAAAGGTGTTGCGCTTAGAGCAAAAGGACTCGGCGCTAATGTGATAGTTACGGAAGTAAAACCCACCGCCGCATTAAAGGCGACACTCGAAGGCTTTCGAGTCATGACAATGGACGACGCTGCGAAAATCGGAGACGTGTTCGTGACCGCAACCGGTGTAAAGGATATCGTCGTCGACCGGCACTTCGAGAAGATGAAGGACGGGGCGATAGTCTGTAATACGGGCCACTACGACTGCGAGTTGAACCTTGTCCATTTGAAGGGGATGACCAAGAAGGTCCAGGAAATTCGGCCCAACAACGAAGAGTATCTGCTGAAAGACGGCAGGCGTATTTACGTGCTGGCACAGGGCCGCCTCGTGAACCTCGCCGCAGCAGAAGGGCACCCGTCGGAGGTGATGGATATGTCGTTTGCCAACCAGTTCATGGCCCAACTCAGGCTCGCTGAATTACACAAGAAAGGAAAGCGGCTCGAGAATACGGTACACGATATTTCCCCCAAGCAGGATCAGGAGATCGCAATGGTGAAACTGAAGACGATGGGAATCAAAATAGACAAGCTGACTCCTGAACAGGTGAAGTATCAAACGGATTACAGCTCCGGTACCTGAGTAGATTCCTCTGTTCTATATAAAGGCTGTTCCTTTGAATAGGGGGACGGCCTTTTCTTTTTCATTTGGATGATCGGAAATCTGAGATGACTTTCGTTTCTCATGAGCCTTATAAAAGCTGCCGGGCATGAAGACCCTCGAAGTTGATTCGCTTGACATTCCTGAACTTGAACCGTACCGAACTATGAGACGGACGATCGAACATAGGGAAAGGGATATATTCGTAGCCGAGGGTGAAAAAGTAGTGAGACGTCTCATCGAGAGCGATCTGCGTGTGTGTTCCGTCCTTCTCACGCCGGAATGGTTCGGGGCGTATCGCGGCCTGCTGAAAGAAAGATCCATCGAGCAGGGAATCTTCATCGCGAACAAAGCTGTCCTTGAAAAGATTGTTGGATACGGACTTCACCAGGGAATCATGGCGATCGGTAGGGTTCCTGAGAACATAGATTTGAAAAGTGCCATAATGGAAATTCCGCGGCCGGCGCTCGTTGTAGCTCTTGATGGGATTGCCAATTCTGAAAACATGGGCGTCATCGTCAGGAACTCTGCAGCATTCGGAGCTCACATACTTATTTCAGGAGAAACCTCATGCGATCCCTATCTCAGACGCTCCGTAAGAAACTCGATGGGGACAGTGTTCAAGCTCCCTATGCTGAAGGTCGCTTCTCTCCGCGACGAGCTTGTCTGGCTTCGGGATGAAGCATCGTACAACATCATTGCCGCTCATCCGCGAAGTGATTCAATCGACCTCGAGAAAGTTGATTTCACGCATGACTCATGCGTCGTCTTCGGAGGTGAGGGCGGAGGAATATCGACGGCGGTTCTTGATATTTGTGATGTGCGAGCAACAGTTAGAATGTCAAACTCAATCGACTCCATTAACGTGGCAAGTTCAGTCGCGGTCGTGCTGCACGAGGTGGATCGTCAGCGGTGCAACGTTCAGCGGTAAGGAATCATCGGAGCTAACTTCGCTCGATCTCGATGTTCAACATACTCATGTATTGTACGGCGTGAATGAGGCAGAGTGCCTCCGGTTATCCGCCCGAACCGCGAAATCAGCCCGAATGAACGCCTGAAGCTGGCACACCCGTTGTCTTAATTGGCTAGGAACGTGACGGGGCAATCAATGTCCAGCGCGATTCCCCGGTTAAGGAAAATAAGGAGTTAGGAAATGTGTTTAGCCGTGCCAGGCAAAGTCGAGAGCATCTCACCTGATCCTTCCGGAATGGCGATGGGCAAGATCGATTTCGGAGGAGTCAAGAAGGAAGTGTGCCTTGCTTATGTTCCCGAGGTGAAAATTGGTGACTATGTAATTGTGCATGTCGGATTCGCGATAAGTATAGTTGACGAAACGGAAGCCGCGCGCGTCTTCGAATATTTGAAGCAGATCGACGATTTGAAAGAGATTGATCACGACAGTATTTAGTCTTCGTCTGAGACTTTTTGAGCGGGGGAATTGATGCACGAGTTATCGATTGCCGAAAACATTGTAAACATCGTCAGGGAGAATGTTGACGGCAATGCTTCGGGGAAAGTCAAAGTCGTTCGCGTTAAAGTCGGAGAGTTGGCCGGGGTGATACCTGAGTCCCTCGAGTTTTGTTTCAATGCGATCATTGGCGGTACTCCTCTCGAAGGCGCGAGGCTTTTCCTTGAACGAACCCGGCTCACAGCCCGCTGCTCGAGTTGCGGTAAGGACTCCGAGATAAGGGACTTCACGTTTCTGTGTGCGGCCTGTGGCAGCACTGATTTGGAAGTCATTACCGGTGACGAGCTTCAGGTTATGGAAATCGAAGTTGAGAATGATTGGGGGAAATCATTATGAGCGTAGTGACGATCGAGAGAAAGGTTCTCCAGAAAAACGACGAACTTGCGGCACAAAACAGGAGAGCGATCGAATCGAAAGGAATATTTGCCATAAATCTGGTCAGTTCTCCGGGCTCCGGGAAGACGAGTGTGCTTGAGCGGACGCTTGAGTTCATCAAGGGAGAGGTAGGGATCGCGGTGATTGAGGGCGATGTCCAGACGGATTTCGACGCTCAGAGAGTCGCGAAGTTCGGTGTCCCGGTAGTGCAAATTGTAACCAACGGCGGATGTCATCTTGATGCGAAGCTTGTCGCGGATGCGCTGTCCAAACTCAATCTGGATGGCGTGAGAATTCTCGTAATCGAGAATGTCGGTAATCTCGTTTGCCCTGCGGGATATGATCTCGGTGAAGCAATGAAAGTAGTTGTCGCGAGTACGACGGAAGGTGATGACAAGCCGCTCAAGTATCCGGCCATGTTCCGGAACGCTTCTGTCCTTCTAATCAACAAGATTGACCTTCTCCCGTATGTAAATTGTAATATCGAACATCTGAAGAGGAATGCGCTTCAGATAAACCCCAAGCTTGTTGTATTTGAAATTTCCTGTACGACCGGGGCCGGAATTTCTGATTGGACTCACTGGCTTCTCGAGAAAACGGGAAAGATTTGAGTAAGCGGCTTCACATTTCTTTGCACGGTGCCGTGCAGGGAGTCGGGTTCAGACCATTTGTATACAGGCTGGCAAATGAAATGAGATTGTCGGGTTGGGTGCTCAACTCATCTCAGGGAGTCTTCATCGAGGTCGAAGGAGAACAGCCGGACCTCGATCGTTTTCTTGTGCATCTCAACTCCGACAAACCTCCTCGATCATACGTACAGGGAATGGAAACGACCGTCCTTGACCCGTGCGGTTACAGCGGCTTCGAGATCAGGGAAAGTGATGATGCCGGGGAAAAATCAGTCTTTGTCCTCCCTGACATAGCGACTTGTCCCGACTGCTTGAAAGAAATTTCAGATCCGAAAGATAGACGATACCGGTACCCGTTCACGAACTGCACAAACTGCGGCCCACGGTTCAGCATTATAAGATCGCTTCCTTACGATCGGTCAAACACGACCATGAGCAAGTTTCAAATGTGCGATGATTGCCGCAGAGAATTTCAGGATCCGTCAGATAGACGTTTCCATGCGCAGCCGAATGCTTGCCCCAAATGTGGTCCTCATCTCGACCTCCGTGACAACGCAGGAGAAATAGTGGCGTCGTACCATGATGCATTGCTTGGTGCTGCGAGGGCCGTTCGACGCGGCGAAGTTTTGGCTCTTAAAGGGATTGGAGGTTACCAGCTCATCGCGGATGCCGGGAATGACGAGGCGGTGCGCATTCTGCGGGCGCGTAAGAACAGGGAAGAAAAACCGTTCGCACTTATGTTTCCAGATATCGAAACTCTGAATCGTTATTGCGACATCTCAGAACTTGAAGAATCGCTGGTCAAATCTCCAGAAGCGCCAATCGTACTTCTGAGACGGAAGAAAAGATCGGGCAGCTCAATCCCATCGTCAGATGAATTGATTTCAGAACTGGTAGCACCTCGCAATCCTTATCTTGGTGGAATGTTGCCGTATTCTCCGGTTCATCATATTCTCATGCAGGAACTTGGCTTCCCGGTGGTCGCCACGAGCGGAAACATTTCGGAAGAACCGATATGTACAGATGACACTGAAGCCTTCGCAAAACTCAGCAGGATTGCCGATTTGTTTTTAGTTCATGACAGGCCAATTGAGCGCCATGTGGACGATTCGGTCGCGAGGATTGTCGGGGGTCGCGTACAGCTTGTTCGCCGGGCACGCGGATTCGCGCCTTTCCCGCTCGATGTCCAAAAGGAAACGAAGATATCTGTACTTGCAGTCGGAGGACATCTCAAGAATACAATCGCTCTAAATTCCGGTAAGAATGTTTTTGTCAGCCAGCATATTGGTGACCTCACGACAAAGGAAGCAACTTCGGCTTTCCACAAAGTCATTTCGGATTTCGAGAATCTATTCGAAAAATTACCGGCTGTGATCGTTCACGACAATCATCCCGATTACTTCTCAACGCGGTATGCCATTGACCAGAGCCAGCGCAATATCGGGGTTCAACATCACCTCGCGCATATTGCGGGATGCATGGCTGAAAACAGGATCGTTGGGAATGTTCTCGGCGTTTCCTGGGACGGGACGGGTTACGGCGACGACAGGACGGTTTGGGGAGGAGAATTCTTTTTGACAAACGGAAAAGATTATCGGCGTATCGGTACGTTCAAATCCTTTCGACTCCCTGGCGGCGACACGGCGGTAAAGGAGCCTCGCAGAAGCGCGCTCGGAGTTTTGAACGAGATTTACGGCCCATCATTGTCGGAGATGCATTCTCTGAGTCCCGTTATGTCTTTCTCGGCAAATGAGCTGGGCATTCTCTTGAAGATGCTTTCGTCCGGATTGAATTCTCCTATCACGTCAAGTGTCGGAAGGCTATTCGATGCAGCGTCGTCGATTCTCGGACTCCGCCAGCGCGTGAGCTTCGAGGGCCAGGGAGCTATGGAACTTGAATTCGCCTGCGACGGCGTGTCATCTGATGAATCGTATCCTTTGTCTGTTGAACAAAGATCATCGGATGCAACTTCCAATGGTCTGTTAGTGATAGATTGGCGCGAGATGGTAAAAGCTATCATTTCTGATTTAGATGCGAATGTTCCTGTAGGATTGATCTCAGTGAAATTTCATAATTCACTTGTAAATGCAATTATAGAAATCGCGAAACGTGTCGGTGAAAACAAAGTCATAATGTCGGGCGGCTGTTTTCAGAACAAGTACCTCACTGAACGTGCCATCGTTACTCTTGCTCAGGAAGGATTCAGCCCGTACTGGAATCAGAGGATACCACCTAACGACGGCGGAATTTCGTTCGGACAAATTGCGTACGCGATGGAAATCCTGACTGATGATACGGGCGGGATTATGGAGCCGCCACACGGTGACAATGCCGAATCGACAATCGAGAGACAGACTGAATCGTCTGGAGTAGCGGAAACGAAATGAAGTTCCTGGACGAATACAGAGACGGCCCTACGGCAAAGAAATACGCCTGGATGATTTCCGAATTGACTACCCAGGATTGGACAATCATGGAGATTTGCGGCGGGCAGACTCACGCAATTGTGAAATTCGGCATTGATACTCTACTGCCAAACAAAATCACTCTCGTTCATGGACCCGGCTGTCCTGTCTGCGTTACGCCTGTGGAGACAATTGACAGGGCAGTAGCGATTGCCGCGCGTCGGGATGTAATCTTCACCTCTTTCGGCGACATGCTTCGCGTCCCCGGCTCTAATAAAGACCTCCTCACGATCAAGTCTGAGGGAGGGGACGTGAGAATCGTATACTCTCCTCTCGATGCTCTCAGAATCGCGGGGCAGAACCCCGCAAAGTCGGTCGTGTTCTTCGCGGTGGGATTCGAGACAACCGCCCCGGCGAACGCGATGGCGGTTTGGCAGGCAAGACAACATGCGATAAAGAATTTCTCAATTCTCTCGTCACATGTGCTGGTGCCTCCTGCAATTGAAGCAATTCTTTCCGCTCCCTCGAACCGGGTTCAGGCGTTTCTCGCGGCTGGGCATGTCTGCGCGGTGACAGGTTTTGAAAGCTATTTTCCGATTGCTCGAAAATATAGGACGCCCATCGTCGTCACAGGATTTGAACCTGTTGATATTCTACAGGGCCTATATCTCGCCGTGAAACAACTGGAAGAGGGAAGGGTCGACGTTGAGAACCAGTATTCTCGCGCTGTGAGAAGAGAAGGGAATAGAGAAGCTATGGAGCTCATCGGAAAAGTATTCGAAGTGAGCGACAGGAAATGGCGCGGGATCGGAACGATTCCACATAGCGGGTGGACGTTAAGGGCTGATTTTGCCCGACACGATGCTGAGAAAATATATGAAGTAGAAAAGATCGAGACGAAAGAATCTGTAGTCTGCATCTCAGGAGAAATTATGCGCGGGATGAAGAAGCCGCAAGATTGTCCGGCGTTCGGAGCGGAATGCAAACCTGAAAAGCCGCTCGGTGCACCTATGGTTTCGTCGGAAGGCGCATGTGCAGCATATTACCACTACGGCAGGATCAAATTGTGATTATAGCATTCGGAAAAAACTATTTCCTGCTTCTTGTTCCTTCAGAGTTGTCCCTCAACCGGTCGACTTTTGGTCTTATGACTTTGTGATTTGACTTTTAACACGGTGCCTTATGAGCCAGAAACTTAATTCCGACATACTCTCAGGTTTCTCTTGTCCGATTCCAAAATCGGATTATGCCAATGTTCTACTCGCTCACGGGAGCGGTGGAAAACTCACCAATCAATTGGTCGAGAAGATGTTCGTTCCGCAATTCAAGAACGACTTACTCGACCAGCTCCATGATGGTGCGGTCTTTGCGATAGGCGGACAGAAGTTTGCCTTCTCTACCGATTCGTTCGTAGTCGATCCTATATTTTTCCCCGGCGGGGATATCGGTGAGCTCTCAGTCAACGGGACTGTAAATGATCTCGCGATGTGCGGCTCGAAACCGCTCTATCTGTCGGCTGCTTTCATTATCGAAGAAGGGTTGCCAATTGACGATCTGTGGAAGATTGTACTTTCGATGCGGGCAGCGGCTGAAAAGGCAGGTGTCCTGCTCGTCACCGGCGACACTAAGGTCGTCGACCGCGGTAAGGGAGACAAGATATTTATAAATACGTCGGGGATTGGAATTGTGCCGGAGGACGTCGACATCGGTCCGAAAAGGGTGAAGGTCGGCGACCGAATAATTGTGAACGGAGACATAGCCCGACATGGCATCGCGATTTTGTCTGTACGCAACGGGCTCGAGTTTGAAACGGAAATTACGAGTGACACGGCGCCTTTGAACGGACTTGTTGCCGATATATTGAAGGTGAGCAAGAATGTTCATGTTCTTCGAGATCCGACGCGGGGCGGAGTGGCCACGATACTTAATGAGATCGCCGGGCAATCACATCTCGGCATCGTCCTTGACGAAGAAAAGATTCCTGTTGCCGATGCTGTCCGCAGCGCCTGCGAAATCCTCGGACTGGATCCGCTCTATGTCGCTAACGAGGGAAAGTTACTCGCCTTCGTCCCTCCGACCGACGCAGATAAAGTCCTGGCTGTTATGCGGAATCATCCGTTAGGTAAAGGCTCGGAAATAATCGGAGATGTCGTGGCACAGCACATCGGCACCGTGGTCATGAATAGCAAAATCGGCGGAGCCAGGGTCGTGGACATGCTCAGCGGCGAGCAGCTCCCAAGGATTTGCTAGAATCCCATAGAAGACTTTTCCTGCGGAGGCTGACCGACCGGGGGCACGCAATTTTTGTAACCATTTTTCCTTATCTTAATCGACGATTTCAGTCGAGCCAAAACCATATCAACCGTTAATAGAGAAACGAGTGGCATATGATCAAAACACTTAAGCTTCTTGGTCGCCTTGGTATGCTGTTGATGTTGACATGCGCGTCCTCCTTCTCTCAAGACCTGAGCAACGGGGACTTTCTTACAAGAGCGATTGACTCCACAGTCAGTCCGGGAACGGACTTCTTCAAGTTTGCCACGGGAACATGGATGAAGAACAATCCCATACCTCCTACCGAGAGAGCATGGGGTATAGGGAACCTCGTCGAGGATGAGACTTACAACCGGCTTAAAGGAATACTCGAAGAATCAGAAAGCTCGAACTCTCCTAAGGGGAGCAACGGGCAAAAGCTGGGGGATTTTTATTACACGGGAATGGATTCTGCGGGAATAGATGATCAAGGTTTGTCTCCGCTTAGTCCGGAACTTAAAGCCATTGGGTCGATTACGAGCAGTTCAGATGTCTTCAAGGTCGTGGCACTCCTGCAAAAGGAAGGCGTCAACGAGATGTTTGGAATATTTATTGACCAGGATCAGAAGAAGAGCGATTCGTATGCGCTGTATCTCTGGCAGGGAGGACTCGGACTTCCGAACAGGGAATACTATTTCCGGAACGACGCCCGCACTCAGAAGATACGGGATGAGTACAGGAAGCACGTGGCCAAAATGCTCCAGCTCGCCGGTGAAAGGGTCGATGATGCCGTTGCTAACGCCGACTCGATTTATCAGCTCGAGTTGTTTCTCGCTGACTCGTCGAGGAAACTCGAAGACCTGAGGGATCCATACGCGAATTATAACAAGATGGATTTTGCACGACTTAAGGAGAAATTCTCTGCCATTTCGTGGGGTGAGATCTTCGAAGACGAGGGAGCTCATAATGTCGATTCAGTCATCGTGGGTCAACCGGAATTTTACAACCAACTTTGTGCGGCAATTTCCAGGTTTGGGATCGAGAAATGGAAAGAGTATTTGAAATGGCATCTCTTGAATTCCTTCGCGGACAGGCTCGGGAGTAAGCTGGAAGAAGAAAATTTCCATTTCAAAGGAACAGTGATGTCCGGTGTCAAGGAGCAAAGACCCAGGTGGAAGCGTGTCCAGGACGCGACAGAACGTGCAATGGGAGAACTTCTCGGCCAGGTCTACGTTCAAAAGTATTATTCACGTCAAACCAAGAAACGGTATGAGAAACTAGTGGCCGACATGGTCGCTGCCTTTGCCCAACGCATCAAGAGTCTCGATTGGATGAGCGATTCCACAAAACAGAAGGCGTTGTACAAACTCAGCAGGATAACGAGAAAAGTCGGCTATCCTGATAAGTGGAAGGATTTCTCGAAATTGTCGATCGACAGAAGCTCGTTTGCGAGAAATACGATCAACTCAAACATCTTCTGGTTCGACCGGGACATGAATAAACTTGGAAAGCCGGTGGACCGTCAGGAATGGGATATGACGCCGCAGACTTATAACGCTTACTACAATCCGTCGAACAACGAGATCGTTCTTCCCGCCGCGATCTTCATCATACCGGGCGTTCCCGATTCACTCATCGACGATGCGGTTGTCTACTCGTATGCAGGCGCTTCGACAATAGGCCACGAGATGACACACGGCTTCGACGACGAAGGGAGACTTTACGACGCGAACGGAAATCTGTCCGACTGGTGGACAAAGGAAGATGCGGAGAAGTTCGAGGTAAGAAGCAAGAAGATGGTCGATCAATTCAACGGCTACGTCGTTCTGGACAGCATGCATATAAACGGGAAGGCCACACTGGGTGAGAATATAGCCGATCTCGGCGGGCTCGTGATTGGATACGATGCGTTCCAGAAGACAGCAGAGTACGTGGAAGGGAAATCGATAAACGGTCTGAGTCCATCTCAAAGATTTTGGCTCGGCTATGCATATTCATGGCTTGGTCATACACGGCCCGAAGCCCTTGCGCAGCAGGTACTGACCGACGTACATTCGCCAAATTTCCTGAGGGTGAATGGTCCACTAAGCGACCTACCTGCTTTCTACGAGGCGTTTGGGATCAAACAAGTAGAACCGATGTGGCGGTCCGAACAGGAGCGGGTAAAGATTTGGTAAGTATGCGAAATTCGAAGAGCGCTCGGCTACGGGATATGTTCAGCGCCGAAGAGAATGACTTCTTGCGCAAGTTCAAGAGGCCGTATGATATTCAACTCTACCTGAATGAACTGACTTACGACGCTATTCCGGGTACCGGCTCGCCGCGTGTGGTGATGAGAGAGCGGAAGGCAAACTGTTTCGAAGGGGCTCTCTTCGCAGCAGCAGCATTGAGATTTCTCGGCCACAAACCTGTCGTTCTCGACATCATGGCGCAACTTGATGATGACCATGTGATAGCACTCTTCAAGAAGGACGGACGCTTTGGCGCAGTCACGAAATCTAATACGACTGTCTTAAGATACAGGGAACCCGTCTATCAGTCAGTTCGCGAACTCGCGATGTCATATTTCGACATGTACTTCAACGTGAAGGGGAAGAAGTCGATGCGCAGTTATTCCAATCCGGTCGACCTCAGCCGGTTCGATGCGCAAGACTGGATGACCACAGAGGCGAACCTCGATTTCATCGGCGACTACCTCACCCGCGTGAAGCATCATAGTGTTCTGACGCGGGCCCAACTCAGAAACCTGAGCCCCGTCGATACTGATTTGGTCAAAGTCTGTTTTGCGGGTTCCGTCGAGGAAGGACTCTTCGACCCGGACTACGATTAGTGGCTTACAGTCCGGGACTCTCCGTTGGTGTCGGCCGAAGCATTTGACAATAGCCGTCATCTGGGCTAAATTCTCTTGCACATTGTCAGGGTGCTTCGTGAGTACGGCGAGTGAAAATCAACTGGAAAATTTCTCGTGCGACCGATTTGGTCGCATGACTCTTCGTTCCTTGAGGTCTGGCAGATTCAATTCGCGATTTCGGGGGACCCGATCGTAGTGTTATCGAAGAATGGGTGGTTCGTTATCGTAACTCTTTGATTTCTTCACACCTCATTCAAGCAGATCTGTGTACCGCAGTTACCATGAAGCCGTCTGACTGATAAGTCTCCTCAATTTCTGCACAAACGGAGGGTAAGATGAATAAATTCACAAAAGCTTTCATCGCAGTTGCCTGCCTGAGCAGTTGGATCATTGCGGGATGCAGCAAGAACGAGTCAACCACTGCATCGTCGGCAGACCAGGCAAAAGCCGTGGAGCGCGTTAATCAGGCGAATCTTATTTTTGTCCCGCGACTCGCGCTCGTGATCAGTTCAGAAGGTAAAGACACGACCGGGTTCGACATGTCCGCCGCGACTTCTTTGTACAAGGAAGCGCTAACCTACGACCCCGACAATGTCGATGCTCATTTTGGAATCGCTGTTACCGAGTTCTTTACAGTATTTTCAGATCCGTCGCTTCGATCTGCGTTTGCCAACCTGCAATCTCCAACCTCATTGATGTCCGTCTCACCATTTTCAGTTTTCGACCGCAAATCCGGGATGGAACGCTTCGGCGGTCTTCTCAACGGAAGCATCAAGTCTAATCTCGCCCAGGTCATAGATCCAATGTACCCGGTGAAGATGGCTCGAAGTCACGTGATGAGCGTGAATGGTCAGCCGTTCAGTTATTATCAGGGACTCATTGAAACGAAAGTCCTGCCTTCATTGTCAGACGCCATTTCGCATCTCAACATAGTCACCCAGCATTCCAGTTACATTTTTTACATTACTCCCGAGGAGGTCGGAGAGAACATTGGAGATTCAATTCGCATCGGACTCACAGAGATCTATGTTCTCCTTGCCACGTGTCAGACAGTGGACGCAGGCGCGTCACTTGTGGTTGCGTACAACGTCGATTATGATGCGACCGACTCTTCCGCTGTAAAGGCAGCTTGGCAGCCAAATTCCGCTTTCCTGGCACTCAGAAGCGGTGGAGCGCAAAGAATGAAGGACGTTCGAACGAACATCATTGCCGCCGCCACGAGCATCCAGAGTGGAGTGAACTTTCTCATACAACATCCGGCTAACGGCATAATTCCTTACCGTTCCGAGGATGCCGCCACCTTGAGCGAATTGAAAAGCGCGATGGATTCTGTCAAGACGTATCTTTCCGGCCCCGTCCAGATTAGTGTCTCAGTCGGCGGCAATAGTCAGGCTACCACCACGATCACGGTAAACCTGAAAAATGTTTTTGACAACGCCATTCCAAACTTCAAGTTGAAACTTCCCGGGTATACCGTGAGCATTCAACCTAATGGCACTCATTATGATGCGGTCCTGATGTGGCAGGCGGCTTCATTCTCACAATGGATCTTTCCTGACCCCACATTTAATAACATTCTTCCCGGCATGACGTCCGACGCTTTGCTCAAACAGACTTTCGGCATCACTTCTTCAGGTTGGCAGCCATACGTGATCATACCGGGATGAGGCGCGCCGTCAAATGGGCTCGCGTTCCGTTGCTCTCTTAACAGTATTCAGTCTCGCGGCATTCGTCCCGGGATCGGTGCATGCGCAGGACGTTCAAGGTTTTTTCCTGGACGGCGAAGAGGAGTTCATCCCGATGGGCGGGAACCCGCTTTCGCTGTTTAATTCTGATGTTCAATGTGAAAGCTTTATTCCAGGGAGTTTGTCGCGTTGCGTCAGTTTCAATTTCCACGAGGACAATGTATTTCGCGAGCTGCACGCGGACGGCACGGAGAATTTACTCCAGCGTTTCTCGCGTGAGGTCAATGTAAGTCTTCCGCTCTCGGAGAGTCCGTACTCACCGGGATTCAGACTCAACGTGTCGTCGGTAAGCTCGATGGGGTTGGTAAATCAGTCGCCTTCTGAGTTGGCGAACTATCAGGGCGAGTCGAAAGCGGCAACTCTCTACTTCCAAATGCCCCTCGGCCCTGCTTTACGTGTCGGGGCATCTGTCGGGCGTTCTCTGGCCGCAGGGCCCAGGAGCTTGAGTTACGAGAGTAGGTTCTCTTTCCTTTTCCAAAACGGAGTGCTTGTAAATGTGGACGTGGGCAGATGGAATACGAGTCAGACTTTGCAGATTCAATACGATGATGGAGAGGGCGTCCTTCCGCTCGACTTTGTTTCACAGGGAGCCCGCATTTCTGTGTCGGCACCTGTCGGCGCGCTGACAATGGTCTTGAGCGGTCACAAAAATTTCTTGTCTTCAATTCCCGACGCCGTCGATCAGTCTGACACTAGATTCTGTCCTAATGGAAATGATGCAGGCTTGAGACTCGATATTCTAGGATTCCTATCGGCGGGATGGAAAACCCTTCTTACAGCCAACGAGGAGGCGACGCTGGGCAGCGGGAGCTTTTATTCGGAAGAAAGGAAATATGGCTCACTCAACGGATTCGATCTCAGGACCGTCACTCTTCAGGCTGCGATTGAAAAGAAGGGTCTCTCGGGCGATATTTTCGAATCGGACCTCAAATGGAAACTATTGCGGGGAAAGGTTGATGGATTCGCCGAAGACTGGCCTTTCACAAGTCTGTTCGATTCGCCTATTCCTGTTCGCGAAAACATCAGCGCGTCGGGTTCTTTGAACGTGCTTCAACTTCATGCGGGATGGTTGAAACCAATTCGGGAGAGAGTCCGGTTCGGAATCGGTGCAAGTCTCCTCTGTATGAAGCCGCAGCTTGAACTCGATTCGTGGGAGTCGAAATATCTGGTGTTCGGAGTGAGAGGTTATAAGGAAAGATTTCTCACCGTAGATGTGGTTGATGCAGCATTGATATCGACCGGGCTGCAAGTCGACCTCTCACCATTCTCATTGGATTACGCGTTCACCCAATTCGTTCCTCTATACGTCGGTCGAACCAATGTGAACGGCACTTCCGGCATTTCGGGACCGGCGGCAGGGACGAGTCGCAGTTCTGGCGGTCAGTTCCACTCAGTCGGAATAAAATATGAGTTCTAGATGAAAGCGGATCCGAAACTCATCGCAGTCGAATTCAATAACTGTATTACAAACCATGATTCGGCGGGTCTGGCAAGTCTTATGACCGATGATCACGTCTTTATTGATCGAGACGGGAATGTCCATCGCTCTAAGGAATTTATGGTGAACGCCTGGATAAAATTCTTCGAGCAATTTCCTAATTATAAGAACACATTCACAAGAATTGAATCGCGGGGAGACAGAGCGGTAATGTTGGGTTACGCATACTGGTCTGAGACAAATCGGCACGATCCCGCGATATGGACTGCCGAGATAGTCGGCGGACTTGTCGCCGAATGGCACATTTACTACGACACAGAGCAAAACAGACGAAGATTCGGGCTCACATGAGACGAGCCGGTGAAATCTGATTTCTGAACCGAAATTTTTCCGCTCGAACTTGAATCAAAGGGGGAATCTAAAATGAAGAACGCCGATAACGCAGTTGCGAAGTTCACAGAAGGGTTCAACTGCGCTCAGTCCGTCTTCTCCTCTTTTTGCGATATTCTTGGGATAGAAAAAGACACCGCCCTCCGGATCGCGACGGGGTTCGGGTCGGGAATGGCGCGGAAGCAGGAGGTGTGCGGCGCGGTAACGGGTGCGATCATGGTGATCGGTGCCAGGTATGGACGCAGCAACAGCGAAAGCGCGGAGCGGACGGGAGAAACCTACGAGAAAGTCCGCCTGCTCATGGACAGTTTTGCCCGTGAGTATGGCACCTGGAATTGCAGGGATCTGTTGGAGGGTTGCGACCTCAATACTCCCGAAGGACAAAGAGAAATCAGTGAAAAAGATCTCTCGAACAAAGTGTGCCGCAGGTGTGTGAAGAGCGCCGCCGAAATGGTTGAGGAACTTCTCCGCTAGCGAAGTCCTAGAACTTAAGCGTGAAAACGGTTTCGCGTTGTGGGTCCGACCTGAGCGTTATGCTCCCGCGGTGAGCCCGCATTATCTGTCGTGACAAGCTCAAGCCGATGCCCGACCCTTCCTTCCTGGTCGTAAAGAATGGTATGAATATTTTTTCCTGGAGGTCTTCCGCAATTCCGTGCCCGTTGTCCATGACCTGAACGAGGACCGCTCCACGGCTGTCGATCTTTCCGCTCAACCGGATTGTGGGAGCTGTTGTGGCAGTGAGTGCGGAAAGTGAATTCAGGATCAGATTAATCAATACCTGTTCGATCAGGTCGGGATCGGCTGTCAATTCGAGATCCAACGGATCGACAGAATAAGCGAATTCTATTTTGCGTATCTGGAATCTGTCCGCAAATAGTTTCTGTATCCTTTCAAATAAATCCCGCACTTTAATTATCTGGAAATTCGGGATCGGGATGCGGGTCAAGTTCCTGTAATCGTCCACAAAATGGAGCAATCCCTCGCTTCGCTTCGCGATCGTATCGAGCGCACCCTTCACATCCCTGAGCCGTTCGCCATCCACCTCGGGCCCGCTGCGCCCCTCGCCAACTGAGTCCACGAGAAGCGAACTCGCGGTTGAAGAAAGCGACACTATCGGCGTGACGGAATTCATGATTTCGTGTGTGAGAACTCTTATAAGATTCTGCCACGCCTCCATTTCACGCTCTTCCAATTCGCTCTGGATATTCGTCAGCGACACGAGAGTGTAATGTTTCTCCCGCATCTTGAATTCAGCCGCATATATCGACAGCTGCGAAAGTTCATTATCCCCCGCGATCTTCACCAGGACTTTGTCGCCCGCCTTGATTCCGCGGAGTGTACCGGCAAGCAGCGGACTTACCGCGTCGAGCTCGGATATATTGCTGATTCCGTTCAGCTTCAGCAGGCGTTTCGCCGCGGTATTCACGAGCTCCACCTTCCCATCCTGCGTATATGCCATCAAACCTATCCCGACGTGCTGAACTACTATCTGTAGGTAACGATAATGTTCTTCCTTCTCCGATCGCGCTTTCCTGAATTCGTCGATCACATCGGAAAACGCGCTGCTCAGTTCCTCGAATGATGAACCTTTTACAGTACTCCTGAACGTCTGTGAGAAATCGGAATACTTGATCGATTCAAAGAACCTCGCGATCTCCCTGTTCGTCTTCTGAACATAATGCATCAGTGAGTATAATTGTGCCAGTATGAGCAGCGAAACAATAAAGGGCGTTGCTATGAAGCTCGTCCTTGTCACGAGATAGATCAGCACGAACACGGAAAGGCACAGGAGGACTGTCCTGAAAACGACTATGACGCTAAATCTTCTAAAGACCATATTTTTCGATCCTTCGATAAAGCGATGCCCTGGTGAGGCCGAGTTCCTTCGCGGCCTTCGAAAGGTTGCCGCCGTGTTTGCTCACTGCTTTCATGATGAGGATCCTTTCTGCGTCTTCAAGATGAAAACTGTTTATTTCGAGCCCGCTCTCTTTGCTGTCCTGCGATGAGAAATTGAAATCGTCCGGTCCCAAATTGTCAGACTCCGCAAGGATAACAAGCCGCTCGATTGTGTGCTGCAGTTCTCTCACATTACCCGGCCATCGATATGCGAGGAGCTTCTCCTTTGCGTTGCTTTCAATCGTCTTTAACCGCTTTCCGTACTTCCTGCAGTAAACTTGGAGAAAGTGGTCCGCAAGGAGAGGAATGTCGACTGTCCGCCTCCTCAGTGGAGGGAGGTTTATCTCCACCGTGTTTATTCTGTATAGCAAGTCTTGCCTGAAACGTTTTTCCGATGTGAGCTCCTCCGTCGGCAGGTTTGTCGCGCAGATCAATCTGATGTCGATGTCTCTTGTCGCGCTTGACCCGATTCTCGTGACCTTGCGGTTTTGAAGGACCGCCAGAAGCTTCATCTGCAAATTGGGAGAAAGATTTCCGATCTCGTCGAGAAAAAGAGTGCCGCCCGACGCGACCTCGAACCGGCCGGCTCTGTCCTCCTTCGCGTCCGTGAAGGCGCCTTTGACGTATCCGAACAGCTCGCTTTCGAAAAGAGACTCGCTGAGCGAGCCCACGTCCACACCAAGGAATATCTCTGTGTTCCTTGCGGACTGCCTGTGAATTGCGCGCGCGACGAGTTCTTTACCTGTTCCGTTTTCTCCAAGGATCAAAACGTTCGCGTCCGTCACGGCGACTTTCTGGATTGTGTTGAATACCGAACGCATCTCCTCCGATACGCCGATGATCTCATGGAACTGACTGTCGATGTCCTGGCTCAATTGCTTTTGCTTAGAGATAAGACTGTCTATCTCCTGTTTCGAGTCACTGAGCTTCATCGCTGCTGACACCGTCGCGAGCAGTTTTTCGTTCTGCCATGGCTTCAGCACGAAATCCGTCGCACCCTGTTTGATAGCGCTGACCGCCATCTCTATATTTCCGAATGCTGTTATCATGATAACCACAGCCGACGGCTCCAATTCCAGGACTTTATTCAGCCAGTGAAAGCCTTCACGACCGCGCGTTTCATTGCCCGTGAAATTCATGTCGAGGAGAATGACGGCAAACTGTTCCGTCATCAAGATGGCAGGAATCTGATTCGGATCCTTTTCGACCCGCACATCCGCGTAATGTCGCTTCAGGAGGAGCCTCGCAGAATATAAAATATCCTCATCGTCGTCGACGACAAGAATTTTCCCGGTATTCAACGCCATGAACAGTAAGTCTTCTTTTTCAATTTGCCGCCATCATCTTATGGTCTGCAATTACCGTTCCTCAATGGACTTTCAATCTCGAATTCATGGAGGCTCTCCTGAAAGAGTCGGCTCTCCATATGTCCGCTGCCGGACACGACTGTCCGTAATCGGACAAATGGAACTTGGCAAGTGGACAGAAAATAATCAAATAGAGTCAGGCAAGATCTCATCTTTCACCCAAATCTGTGGAATTCTTCATTGAATGGCCTCATCGGCGCAATCAACTTCCGATGGTGATCTTGATGTTAAAAGGCATACCAATTGTACTTGATGTATCATGCGGAACCAACTTTCCGATTTCGACGTACTCGAATTAGTGCAAAAGGAATATCAAGTGGATCGACGAATCGAGAAGAAACCATTTTACAGAACTAGACGGTTTTGGTTGTATATCGGCGGCGGAATTATTTTTCTCACTTTGATCATTCTCATTCTCGCTGATACCGGTTCGAAACTGAATGTCGAATCGGATAAGATAACAATATCGACTGTTGAAGTCGGAGACTTTCAGGAATTCATACCAGTGACGGGCACAATACTTCCCCGAACCACTTTCTATCTTGACGCGATCCTCGGAGGAACTGTCGAGAAGAAATTCGTGGAAGAAGGTGCGATTCTGAAGAAGGGGGACAGGATACTTCAGCTTTCGAACACGAACGTTCAGTTAAACGCTTTGCAGCAGGAGACATTTACCTACCAGCAAATTAACGATGCTCGGAACACACGGCTTCAGATTGAGCAGAACAGTAATTCGCTTCAGAACACTCTTGTGGCGGCTAACTACAACCTCATAAGCGCGGGGCAGACATATGATCGACAGAAGGCACTGTGGAACAAGAAACTGATTTCCGCGGCCGACTTCGAGCAGGCGGAGAACAGTTTCAATCTCGCGGTCGACCAGCAGAAGCTCGCCTACCAGAATTTCTCGAGAGACTCGGTTCTAAAGCAGAACCAGCTTCAGCAGATCGGCGAGTCGATTGAACGGCTGCAGAAGAATCTCGAACTGATCCGCGAAGAAATCGACAACCTTACAGTCAGGGCACCGATCAGCGGGCAGTTGACTGCGCTCAACGCGGAAACGGGCCAGGCCAAATCGCCGGGCGACCAGATGGGACAGATTGATGCGCTCGATGGCTTCAAGGTGCGAGCGGATATAGATGAGTTTTATATCGCACGTGTTGCACAAGGCCTGCATGCTACCGTCGAAATCGACGGAAAGAATTATGGTCTTGTGGTAACCAAAGTCTACGCCGAAGTGACAGGCGGAAAATTCCAGGTCGACATGAATTTCGACAGCGACGTTCCGGGCGGCATAAGGAGAGGGCAGACTCTTCAGATCAGATTACAATTGAGTGAAAGAACCAAGGCGCTCCTCCTTCCTCGAGGCGGATTCTACCAGAAGACGGGCGGCCAGTGGGTCTTCGTGCTGAATAAGTCCGGCGGTGAAGCCGTGAAAAGGTCCATCAGCCTCGGGCGGCAGAACCCGGATTACTTTGAAGTGTTGAAGGGGCTTTCACCTGGAGACAGGGTAGTGACCTCTTCTTACGATAACTTCGGCGATGTGGACGAGTTGCTTATAAAGAACTGAAAACAGCCAAATAAACGGGAGAGGAATCAATGGCATTTGAAAATGTACTCGCAGGCGGAAGCAATCATCAGAAGACCGCTCGCAACAATACGATGCTTCGCACGGTCAACCTGAAGAAGATCTACACGACCGAAGAGGTGGAGACGACGGCTCTTGACAATGTGAGCATCGAAATAAAAGAGAAGGAATTCGTCGCGATCATGGGGCCGTCAGGATGCGGCAAGTCTACGCTCTTGAATATTTTCGGCTTGCTGGACAACCCATCGGGCGGCGAATATTACTTTTTGAATGAAGAGGTATCGAAGCACACCGAGCGTCAGCGTGCTAACGTACGGAAGGCAAACATCGGGTTCGTGTTCCAGAGCTTCAATCTCATCGATGAGCTGACGGTATTTGAAAATGTTGAGCTTCCTCTTCTATATCTCGGCGTTTCTGCGTCGGCCCGTACCAATATGGTGAACGAAGTTCTCGAACGGATGCAGATCATGCACCGGAAGGATCACTTCCCCCAGCAGCTCTCCGGCGGTCAGCAGCAGCGTGTGGCGGTAAGCAGGGCAGTAGTCGCGAAGCCCGCCCTGATTCTTGCCGACGAACCGACGGGAAATCTCGATTCCGCGAACGGTGAAGAAGTAATGAACATACTCACGAAACTGAACGAAGGCGGAACGACGATCGTCATGGTCACTCACTCGCCGCACGATTCCGAATTCGCACACAGGATCATTCATCTCTTCGACGGACATGTCGTGACGGAGAATTATAAAGAAAAGTTCCACGTATGAGACGCAGAGCGCAGGGGGCGAGGCGCAAAGCGCATTAAGAAAGGGGTTCAAAATGAAGTTCAGGTTTCAGGATTTACAGATTTGGCAGTTTGCTATTGAGATCTCTGATGAGCTTCTAAACATTGCAGACCAGTTGGAACAAAGGAAGCTCTTCAGGTTCGCGGAGCAACTGCGAGGTGCGGCAATGAGCATGAGCAACAACATAGCTGAAGGTTCCGGATCCACATCAAATAGAGGTTTCAAGAATTTCTTGAATATTGCCAGGAAATCCACTTTTGAGAACGCAAATATCCTCATTATTCTCAGTCGAAGAAAGCTCATACCCGAGCAAGAACTTGACGAGGTGCTCGATAGACTAGATAAGGAATGCAGAATGATAACCAACTTCGGAAGAACTTTATGAAGATAGCCTTACCCTTTGCACTATGCGCTTCGCTAAGTCACGGGAGACTCCCATGATCAGACTCTCCGCCATTGAAAAATTCTACGCTACCAAAGTCATCAAGACCTACGTTCTCAGAAACATCAACCTCGAGGTCAAGGAAGGTGAATTTATTTCCGTCATGGGTCCTTCCGGTTCTGGAAAGACCACACTCCTCAATATCATCGGAATGCTCGACGTGCCGTCGAACGGCGAATATTATTTCTATGATGAGCCGGTCCACAAGATGAGCGAGAAGAAGCTATCCGAATTGCATAAGATGCATATCGGTTTTGTGTTTCAGAGTTATCATCTGATAGATGAGCTCACGGTTTATGAGAATCTTGAGACTCCTCTCCTTTATCAGAAAGTCAAATCAAACGACAGAAAAGGGAGAGTCGCTGAGACACTCGACAGATTCAATATCGTGGCGAAGAAAGATCTGTTCCCAAATCAGCTCTCCGGCGGTCAACAGCAGCTGGTTGCGATCGCGCGAGCGGTCATCGCTGAACCCAAATTGATTCTCGCGGACGAGCCGACAGGCAACCTCCATTCAGACCAGGGAAAAGAGATAATGGATCTGCTCAAGGAGTTGAACAAGCAAGGCACAACAATCATCCAGGTGACCCATTCTGAAACAAACGCAGGCTACGGAAATAGAATTATCAAATTGAAAGATGGATGGATGGAATAATGGTGCCGCGGGACGGGATCAATATGCTTGAGCAACCCCTATGTCACGGCTTAGCTGCAGGAGCTCGATATGCTTAGGAACTATTTGAGGGTCGCGGTCAGGAACCTTTTGAAGAACAGAGTCTTCTCATTCATAAATATCGTCGGACTCGCCGTCGGGATGGCAGGGAGTCTCCTGATTCTCTACTACGTCGCCAACCAGCTGAGTTATGAATCGATGCATGAGAACAGGTCACACATCTATCGTGTATCGATCGAGTTTGGAAGCGGTACTTCGACGATCAAGCTGGCGGGCGCTTTTCCTGCGCTTGGTCCGGCAGCTGCGACGGAACTGCCTGATGTCAAGGCATCTGTGAGATTCAGAAACGATGGAAATGCCGTCATAACAGCCAACGAGAGGGAATACAAAGAGAGCAATTTCTTTTTTTCCGATTCGAACGTTTTCAGTGTCTTCACATTTCCGCTCATGGCAGGCAACAGCAGCACTGCCCTGAATGATCCCTCCTCGATAGTCATTTCTGAAAATCTCGCCCGCAAATACTTCGGTAGCACTGACGTGATTGGAAGAAGACTCACGTACGATAAGAAATACGACTTCGTCGTCTCAGGTGTCATGCGAAATGTACCGGCAAACACTATGATAAGGTGCGAACTTATAGCTCCATACTCGCGGGCGTTGGAAATCCAGAGCCCTCCCCTGCCGTGGCTGCAGTGGGGTCAGGATTTCACATATCTCTATCTGAATGACGCCGCGTCTCTTGAAAATGTGAAATCGGAACTTGAGAAGATTTACCTTAAGAATACAAACAAGCTGATGGCGTCCATGATGCACTTCCGGCTTATTCCTATTTCAGATGTCTACTTCAAGTCCGACATGATGGGGGAACTCGCGCCTACCGGAAATATCACGACCGTGTACCTCCTTTCATCAGTCGCCGTTCTCCTCTTATTGATCGCGTGCCTGAATTTCATCAACCTGTCGACTGCCCGCTCTCTCCGCCGATCGAAGGAGGTGGGATTGCGAAAGACTTTTGGAGCGAATAGAAGCAGTCTCGTTCTTCAGTTCTTCGGCGAGTCGCTCTTCGTCTCGATGCTCGCACTTTTGTTGAGCCTGATAGTGTACGAAGCGGTCTATCCGGTTCTTTACGACTACTTCGGGATGAGTGTCTCAAATTCCCCCGTTCTCAGTCTCAACTTCATTATTGTTTTGTTTTCGACAATGCTGTTTGTCGGACTCGTTGCGGGAATTTATCCCGCTCTGTTCTTGTCAAAGTACAAGCCTGTTGAATCGCTGAAAGGTCAGAATACTTCCGGGTCATCGGGGGCGGCACTGAGGAAAGGTCTGGTCACGACTCAATTTGCAGTTACAACCATCCTCATTATCGGCACGATGGCGATCTACAGGCAGCTTAATTTCATGCGCAACTCGAATCTTGGGTTCAACAAGGAGAACGTACTCGTAGTTGATTATCCAATTTCCGACAAGAACGCGGCGGCAAAATATTCTGTGGTGAAAGAGGCCTTTCTTTCAATTCCTGGCGTGATCGATGTTTCGGGGAGCTATAGTCTCCCCGGTATCGCCAACAAAGAAACGCAAAGCGTTCAGTTGAAGGGAAAAACCGGGACGGACTTCGTGATGTTCCAGGCCGATGGGGTCGACTATGATTATGTGCAGACTCTCGGACTTGAATTGATCAAAGGGAGAAACTTTTCAGAGAAGTTTGTCTCCGACAGCACGAATGCGATCATATTGAATGAGACGGCAGTGAGGGATCTCGATCTCAAAGATCCAATTGGCGCTGAAGTCTACATACCAGGAGGGAACAATACTCAACGGCTCGCCAAGGTCATCGGTGTGATCCGGGATTTCCATCTCTCCTCATTCCACAACAAGATCGAGCCGATGTTTCTCTACATCAACCCGGCGAGGTACTTCAACATAGCGCTCAAGATGAACGCAGTGAGCGTCGGCACGATCTTACCGATGCTCGAAGGGAGATGGAAGACGATACTACCCGGAAAAGATTTCAGCTACTCGTTTCTGGATCAAGCATACAATAATCTCTACCAATCGGATCAAAAGACGGGAAGCCTCTTCTCAATCTTCGCTTCTCTATCCATCGTGGTGGCATGCATGGGTCTTTTCGGACTTGTGGCATACACTGTAGAAGTGAGGACGAAGGAAATCGGCGTTAGGAAGGTGTTGGGAGCCGGACTTCGCAACATTGCGCTCCTCCTTTCAAAAGATTTTCTCAAATGGGTTCTGATATCGAATTTAATCGCCTGGCCTCTGGCGTACTATCTCATATCGAAATGGCTCGAAGGATTCGCGTATCGGACTGATGTTGGACCGGTAGTGTTCGTGTTTGCCATGGTGCTGACATTATTAATTGCCGCACTTACGATCAGTCTGCAGGCAATCAAGGCAGCCCGGACTGATCCGGCAAGAAGCCTAAGGTATGAATGAATTGATAAGACGCGCACCAATTGAATCAGCAGCTTGAGGTGAGGAGGAGAAGGACATGATCAGAAATTATATCCGAGTTGCACTAAGGAACATCGCCAAATACAGATCCTATTCGCTCATAAATATAGTCGGGCTCGCGGTCGGCATCGCGTGCTGCATTGCTATTCTACTTTTCGTTCGCGACGAGTTGAGTTACGACAGGTACAACGAATTTGCGGACCGGATATATCGGCCACGGCTTCTCGGCCGGGTAAACGGACATGATATGAATATGGCATTGTCTCCTGCAGCGATGGGACCGGCAGTTTATCACGATCTGCCGGAAGTCGTTGGGTACACTCGCTTGATTATGAGCGGTCCGACTGTTGTCCGATATGAAAACAAAACATTCATTGAAGAAAGGTTCTTTGGAGCAGACTCGACGGTGTTCGACATATTCACGTTTCCCTTCGTCGCGGGAAATTCGAAAACGGCTCTCACTCAGCCGAACACAGTTGTGATCACCGAATCCATGGCGCATAAGTATTTCGGTAATGAGGGCGCGGTTGGCAAGATCCTGAATACGGGGAAACAGGATAACTTTGTGGTAACCGGTGTTATCAAAGACATCCCTCAAAATTCACATTTACATCCGGATTTCATGGTTTCGCTCACAACATTGCAGGACAGCAGAAATCCGACATGGCTGAGCAACAACTATTACACGTATCTTCTGCTCCAAAAGGGAGTAAACCTTGTTCAATTTCAAAAAAAGTTGGATGAGGAGGTTATCAAATATGGCAGTCCGCAGTTGAAGGCAATAACCGGTTTTTCTCTTGAACAGTTCAGGGTGGCTGGGAACAAGTATGGATTCGTGCTGCAGCCTCTTACCTCGATACATCTCAACTCGCATCTCGATTATGAGATAGAGGCGAATGGCGACATCACATACGTTTACATATTTTCCACAATAGCCATCGCGATATTGCTGATCGCATGCATAAACTTCGTCAACCTCTCGACGGCACGGTCTGATAAGCGAGCGAAAGAGGTGGGAGTTAGGAAAACGTTGGGATCGACCCGACCATATCTCGTTGGACAGTTCATGTCTGAGTCGATTCTGATGAGCATTATTGCCGTTGTTTTGGCAGTCGGTATAGTCGAGCTCCTGCTTCCTTTTTTCAACCAAATCGCCAACAAAACGATGAGCCTGAATCTGTTCACCAATCCATTATCAATTCCAGTTCTTGTCTGCTTTGCTGTCGTGGTTGGGATCGTTGCAGGAAGCTATCCCGCCTTCTACCTGTCGTCGTTCCACCCCATCGATGTTCTTAGATCCGACACCAGGAAAGGAGGAAGGAAATCATTCCTTAGAAGTGGACTGGTGATTTTCCAATTTGCGATCTCAATTGCCCTGTTCGTGGGCACTTTCATTATCTTCGCGCAACTGAGGTATGTCCAGACGAGAAATCTCGGATTCGACAAAGAAGAGACCATCGTAGTAAGCAGGACAAACGATCTTTCCGGTCAGCTCCAATCGTTCGAGGATGAGTTGAGAACAAATAGGGACATCGTAAATCTTACCAATTCAAACGCGATTCCCGGGAACCAGGGCGGTGACAATGCGTGCCGGCTTGAAGGCGCATCCGAGAACCAATATGAAGACGTCCAGCAAATGTTCTGCGATTATGATTTTGCAAAAACATATAAGTTAGGGATAGCCGACGGAAGGTTTTTCTCGAAAGAGCATCCTTCGGATAGTGCTGCCGTGGTTGTCAACGAAGAGGTTGAAAAGAGCTTCAATGCAAAAGGGATCGTCGGCAAACATCTCGTTTTCCCGGGCGCGGGCCGTGCAGGATCTGAACTAAAATTTGAGATAGTGGGAGTGGTGAAAAATTTCAACTACAGATCGCTTCACGAAGCGATTCGTCCTCTGGCCATTCGCCTCTTCCCGAACCGAGGGTTCATCGGACAATTCGTTACAGCCCGTCTGGCACCGGGGGATCATTTGAGTACAATCTCTTTCATTGAAAATGTCTGGAAGAAGTATGCGGGAGATGAAGAATTCAACTGCAACTTCCTTGATGATAACCTTCAGAAACTCTATGCAGCAGATCGGAGAACCAGTGAGATAGCCGGGGCATTTTCAGTCCTGGCGATCTTCATCGCATGTCTGGGCCTTCTGGGACTGGCGGCATTTGTCACCGAGCGGCGAACGAAGGAAATTGGGATCCGGAAGGTATTGGGTGCTTCGGTTGGGGAGATAGTGGCACTCCTTTCCAAGGAATTCGTGATATGGGTACTGATCGCGAACGTGGTCGCATGGCCTCTTGCCTACTATGTTATGAACAATTGGCTGAAAAACTTTGCTTACAGGACTGACGTGAGTGTTTGGATTTTCGTTGCGTCAGGAGGTTTGGCGTTGATTATCGCATTGCTCACCGTTAGTTCACATGCGATCAAAGCCGCGACGGCAAATCCGGTTGAGAGTTTACGATATGAGTAAACTCGAAATCCCGCCTTCGCGGGATGGAGTCCTTGAGCTATGAATAAATTCGCGAGACGCACAGAGCATGGAGCAAAGCGCAACCAACACGCTGCGCGCTCTGCCCTTTGCGCCATGCAAAGGAAAACTGGAGCAAGGGTATGTTGAAGAATTATTTCAAGATCGCGTTTAGAAATCTTTCCCGGCACAAGGTCTTTTCGCTAATCAATATTGCAGGACTGGCGGCGGGAATGGCGTGTACCATATTAATCCTTCTGTGGGCGCAAGACGAACTGAGTTACGATAAGTTCTTCAGAGATTCAAATAATATCTATCTTGTGCTTCGCGGCGATCGCGGCGGAATGACGGCGGTTACATCCCGAATGCTTGCGCCAGCTTTGAAGGAAGAATTTCCGGAGATCAACAAATCGACAAGCTTCATGCAGTTGCCTGCGACTTTTAAGTTTTTGATCCAAAATGGCAACACCGGCTTCGATGAAAATGTGCTGTTCGCGAGCTCCAATTTCTTCGATCTTTTCTCTTTGAAGCTCAAGGAGGGTAATCCATCCACTGTGCTTTCCGATCCGAACTCGATTGTGATAGACGAAGAGACAGCGAGAAAATACTTCGGATCTGAAAATGCTGTCGGTAAATCGCTCAACGTCTCAGGCTTCGGTGGCAAATCTTTAACAAAGGTGAGTGGTATCCTGGAAGATATGCCGTTGGAATCGCAGATCAGGTCTCATATCATTTTACCAGCAGCTTGGTTTAAGTCAATCGGGATCAATTTTGACACGTGGTATGATCAATCCTTTCATACATACATAGAGACCGAAGGGAATATCGATATTCAAGGCCTGTCGTCGAAAATCAGGCAATGCGAGATAAGAAACTTCCCGAACCAGAACACGGAAAATCTGAGCTATTCGCTTCTTCCGCTTACAAAAGTCCATTTGTTCAGCGGCAATATCAAATTCCTTCAGGGAACAGGAGACATTAAGTATGTCCGGATATTCATCGCTATAGCTGTAGTCATTCTTTTGATCGCAAGTATCAACTATATGAATTTATCGACGGCTCTGTCTCTGAAAAGGAGGAAGGAGATAGCCGTCAAGAAGACGATTGGAGCAAGCAGGAAAAGGCTGATGGTTCAGTTCCTGGGAGAAAGTCTGATCGTTTCTTGCATCGCGTTCATATTAGCAATTCTCTTCGTCGAGTTATTCCTCCCAGAATTCAATGCCTTGTCTGGAAAAAGCTTGATGATCAGGTACCTGGATACATCCTTCATGATCCTCTCAATCGCAGTCGTAATCGGCACAGGTCTCGCGTCGGGATTCTATCCCGCCATGTTGCTGTCTTCATTCAGTCCCATCCAGATCCTGCGAAAAAGCTTGACGTTCAAGCCGGGTGGTCTGTTCACGGGATCAGGCCTTGTCATTTTTCAATTTGCAGCCTCCATTGCCATGATCCTGTGCGCGATCGTGGTTTCCAATCAGTTGTCTTTTGTGATGAACACTAACCTCGGCTTCGACAAAGAGAATTTGATATGCATTCGACTGACGGCTGACGCGAATAAGAAATTTGAGTCAATGAAAAATGAATTGGAATCAAAACCACAAGTCATAACTGTGTCACGTTCTGAACCCGTTAGCACTTCACTAACGAGAACCGAGGGCGTTTATTGGGAAGGCGAGCCGGCGAATGAACAGGTGCATTTTTGGGTGCTCCACTCTGACTTTAATCTGGCTGCCACTTATAAATTCGAGATGGTTCAGGGAAGATTTTTTTCAAAGGACTACCCGACTGACCGGACAAGCGCATTCGTAATTAACGAAGCAGCTGTGAAGACAATGGGACTAAGTTCTCCGCTGAACAAAGAAATGGGTTTGTGGGGGAAGCGGGGCAGGATTGTGGGCGTGGTCAAGGACTTTCATTTTGCTTCTTTTCATACGGCTATCGAACCTCTGGTTTTTACCATTCCTGATAGCAATCAGCAGGACAGCCGTTACCAGATCATGTCTGTTCGGATCAAGCCTGGAAATCCACAGGGTGTAATTTCCTCAACCGAAACGATATGGCACGCAGAGATGCCTGGTGTCCCGCTCGATTACTATTTCTACAATGATTCCGTGAACAAACAATATTCTTCCGAAATGCGGATGCGCACCATCTTCCAGTACTTCTCGTTTGTTTCGATAATGATTGCCTGTCTTGGATTGTTTGGCCTTGCGTCTATTTCTACGGAGCAGAGGACTAAAGAAGTAGGTATCCGCAAAGTTTTGGGTGCCTCTGCGTCGAATGTGGTGTTCACTCTTTCGAAGAAGTTCATGGCATGGGTTGTTCTGTCAAATATCGTTGCGATTCCGATAGCGTGGTACTTCATGAGCAAGTGGCTTCAGGAGTTCGCCTACAGAGTCCCAATAAGCTGGTGGACGTTTATAATCGCAGGTGGTTTTGCATTTATCGTCGCTCTCTTGACGGTGGGTGTTCAGGCGATCAAAGCGGAGATGGCAAATCCTATAGAATCTTTGAGATATGAATGAAGTCAATTTGCAGCCAGCGGGGATGAGTCAGTATAAATAGTTGGATATCGACAAGTATAAATGAGGAGGAGTAGCACATGATAAAAAATTATTTGCGAGTAGCGCTCAGGAACATTGCGAAATACAGGTCTTATTCTATCATCAACATTGTCGGTCTTGCAGTCGGCATCGCGTGCTGCATCGCCATTCTGCTCTTTGTCCGCGACGAATTGAGTTACGACAGGTTCAACGTGAATGCGGATCAAACGTACCGAATTCACTTCCACGCCTTCTTCAACAACAAGGACATTAATCTCGCTGCCAGCTGCGACCCGCTGGAGCCAACCCTGTTGCGCGATTTTCCAGAGGTCACCGCCGCGACGCGGGTGACCAATTTCGGGTTCCCGGTTCTGCGTTACAAGGACAAGGCATTCAGCGAAGAAAGATTTTACTGGGCCGATTCGACTTTCTTCGATGTCTTTACGGTTAAGTTCATCTCGGGGAATCCGAAGACTTCTCTCACCCAACCGAACACGGTTGTCATCACTCAAGCAATGGCGAAGAAATATTTCGGCAACGAAGATCCGATGGGAAAAGTTCTCAACGCCGACAGGCGAAGAGACTATATTGTCACCGGTGTAGTTGACGGGTTTCCGCAGAATTCACATTTCCAATTTGACTTTCTGGGTTCAATGGTGAGCTATCCCGCGACCAACAATCAGTTCTGGCTCAGCAATAATTGCTACACGTACGCCGTATTGCGAAGCGGGACAGATCCGGTTGAGTTCGAAAAGAAAATGAACGATGACCTGAAGAAGTACATTGGTCCTCAACTAAAAACCGCCACCGGCGCGACGTACGAGCAGCTTGAAGCGGCGGGGAATAGAGTCGGATTCTACTTACAGCCCCTGACCTGGATCCACCTTCACTCACATCTGGACTATGAAATCGAACCAAACAGCGATATTGCGTACGTGTGGGTCTTCTCTGCGATCGCACTCTCGATACTTCTGATCGCCTGCATAAACTTCATGAATCTTTCGACCGCACGATCGGAGCGTCGCGCGAAAGAAGTAGGCATAAGGAAAACGCTCGGCTCGACCCGCGGCAGACTGATCTACCAATTCATGTCGGAATCGACACTGATGAGCCTGATCGCGGTGTTCCTGGCAGTTGGGCTTGTCGAGCTCCTTCTTCCGCTGTTCAATGACGTCTCGGGTAAACAGCTTTCGCTGGGCATCTTCGACAATTTCTATTCAGTACCGCTGCTCATTTTGTTCGCGCTCATTGTGGGACTCCTCGCCGGGAGTTATCCGGCGTTTTATCTCTCGTCGTTCCTGCCCGTCGACGTACTGAAGTCGGATGGAAGGAAAGGAAGCCGAAAGTCCCTTCTGAGAAGTACTCTTGTCATCTCTCAGTTTGTGGTTTCGATCGTGCTCTTCATAAGCACTCTTATTATTTACGATCAACTCAACTTCATTCAGGATAAGAATCTTGGGTTCAACAAGGAACAGGTGGTGATCATAAACAAGACAGACGATATCGGGGCACAACTTGGGTCGTTCAAGCAGGAGCTACTCGGGAATCCCGCGGTAATCAGTGTTTCAAATTCCACCGGAATTCCGGGCGATCAGGTCGGCGACAATGTCTTCGAGCCCGAGGGAGGAACAACACAGGACGCACGGAGCCTCCGTACAATACGCTCCGACTACGATTTTGCGAAAACGTATCAGATCCAGCTCGTTGCAGGGAGGTTTCTTTCCGTCGATCATCCATCCGACTCAATGGCAGTAGTTCTCAACGAAGCTGCAGTGGATGCATTCGGGATCAAGGATCCTGTCGGCAAATACATCACGGAACTTCCCAACGGACCACAACCTCCGCCGAAGTACGAG
This sequence comes from Candidatus Kryptoniota bacterium, assembly GCA_036567965.1. Taxonomy (NCBI): domain Bacteria; kingdom Pseudomonadati; phylum Candidatus Kryptoniota; species Candidatus Kryptoniota bacterium. The sequence goes on along the minus strand of DATCTN010000002.1, from coordinate 10,978 downwards.
ATCGTAGGCGTTATGAAAGATTTCAACTACGAATCGCTACGTCAGGTTGTCCGTCCTCTTGCAATGGGGATGTTCCCGCGGGGCGGTTTCGGAAAATTCGTAGCTGTTCGTATCGCTCCCGGCGACTATGAACGCACGATGGCTTTTCTGGAGGCCACGTGGAAAAAATACGCGGGCAACGAGGCGTTCGAAGGAAATTTCCTGGATCAGAATCTCGAGCGATTGTACAGGGCCGACATCAGGACTAGCAAGATAGCTGCTATTTTCTCCATCCTCGCGATTTTCATCGCATGTCTCGGGTTGCTCGGACTTGCGGCGTTTATCACTGAGCAGAGAACCAAAGAAATCGGAATACGCAAGGTCCTCGGCGCAACGGTCACGGAAGTTGTCGCGCTTCTCTCGTCCGAGTTTGCCAAGTGGCTACTGATCGCGAACGTCATCGCGTGGCCTCTTGCTTATTTCATGGTGAGAAGATGGCTGCAAGACTTCGCCTATCGGGTGGATATCGCGCTGTGGATCTTTATCGTTTCGGGTATCATGGCGTTCATCATTGCATTGCTCACCGTCAGTACACACGCCATCAAAGCTGCGACGAAAAATCCGGTGGAGTCCTTGAGGTATGAATGACGGGGACAAGGGATCTATCTGCAGAGTCTGAATTAAAATTGAAGGAGGAGTGTGCTAAAAAGCTATTTCAAATTTGCTTTCAGAAATCTCTGGAGAAATAAGGCATATTCGTTCATAAACATTTTTGGTCTATCGGTCGGCTTGGCATCGTGCTTCATTATCTTGCTTTATTCCGTTCACGAGTTGAGCTACGACAGATATAACGAGAAATTGGACAGGATTAATCTCCTGACAATGAATTTTACTTTCAAGAGCCAGGGATGGACACAACCTTTGGTTCCATTCCCAACGGGCCCGACCCTGAAAACTGAATATCCAGAAGTCAAAGAGTTTGCCAGGTGCGGATTTAGTTCGTGCACCATAAAATGTGGAGGAAGGATTTTTGATTTTGTTCCCTGTGCTTCCGCCGACTCGGGCATATTTAAGATCTTAACGCTGCCCGTTGTTTCTGGAAATCTTGAAAAAGCATTTGCCGAACGAAACTACGCGGTCATAAGCCCCGAAATGGCGAAAAGAATGTTTGGCAATGGAGAGGCAGTTGGACAGGTAATCAATGTAAAGTGGTACGGGCAAGAATATTACCTCACCGTAGCAGCAGTCATGGCTAACATCCCTTCGACTTCGACCTTTCAGGCAGATTGTATACTTCCCATTTTTCTTGCAGAGCGTTCGATCCAGAAGGGTTACGCCAGCAATCCAGATATTCTCAACGCGTGGATGCCGGGGGTAATCAATACATATCTACTTTTATCTAATAAGAATTTGGCTGATCAATTCAATAAGAAGCTGGTCACCTTTTCAAGGGAACATTCAACCATTCCATCCTGGCCGCTGGTGCTCCATCTCGTTCCGCTCAAAGAGTTATACTTTCGGCCGGAAACGATTGTAAATACATACCTAATCCCTAAGGGAAATATCGCCGACGTCGAAATCTACTCGACTGTAGCGCTCTTGATACTTCTCATTGCGTGTCTAAACTTCGTAACGTTAAGCTCCGCAAGAACAAGTATCAGAACGAAAGAAGTCGGTATGCGAAAGGTTGTGGGAGCTTCGAGACTCGATATTGCAAAGCAGATAATGGTGGAATCAATGCTGGTCTCGATTTTATCTCTTCCGATCGCACTTGTACTCGTTGAATTTTTCATGCCCTCTTTGACGACATTGCTCGGAAAGAGACTACCGACTGATTATAATCGCAGTATTGACTCGATAATTCTGTATGTCGGTATCACCCTCGCAGCAGGAGTCTTGTCAGGAAGTTATTTATCATCCCATCTTTCCAGCTTTCATCCGGCTGAAATCTTGAGAAACAAATTCAACATGGGACACGACAGGATAACTCTGTGCAGAATCCTCATCGGCGTTCAGATGGTCATTTTCATCGGGCTCCTTTTAACTTCAATTACGATATACAGACAGATGCGGTATCTTCACACCAAAGATATGGGATTTGAAGCTGAAAATTTGGTTGTGTTTTCTAATTGGAAGACAAGTTTCGTTGATGCCGACAATGGGACCCGATTCCAAACACTTCTGTCTGATTTAGAAACTTTCCCGAACGTACTCTCTGTTGCCGCGGGTACTTGGATTCCTCCAACCCCTGGAGCCGCTGGGGATGTAACAAGCCAGGCACCCAACTTGACTAACCCTCAAATGCTTGTGCTGTTCACCGAAGATTGGGTAAGCCACGATTATTTTGAAGCGCTGAGGATGAAAATGATTTACGGGAAAACTTTCGGACAGGTGCCGCCTGAAGAGGCGAAAGATGCCGTCATCATGAATCAGGAAGCGATTGAAGAATTCGGAATTACAGATCCGTCAGTGCAGTTGTTCGAGGGACACCGAATCATTGGTGTCGTGAAGGATTTCAATTTCCTTTCCTTGCACCAGAAGATCGGCCCCGCGGTATTCTACGGGGATCAGACTCGTGGGCAGAACAACATAGTGGTCAGACTGAAAAGTTCGAAGGATGCACCGAAGACCATTCCAGCGATTGAGAGGCAGATTGAAGAATTCGATGGAGGAAAAGAAGCGCATTACCAATTCTTTGACGACAGGGTAAGCGCGATGTACGGGAGTGATTACAAGTTCGCCGATATGATTGCGTATTTCACCGTCCTTGCAATTTCCATAGCCTGTCTCGGTTTATTCGGGATGTCACTTTTTGTGATTCAGCGCCGGGTAAAGGAAGTGGGTGTAAGAAAAGTGCTCGGTGCATCGGTTACGAGTATTCTCCTGTCTTCTGCGAAAGAATTTGTGATGGTCCTGTTGGTCTCGGCCATTATCTCATTGCCCATCAGCACCTATTTTATAAATAGCTGGTTGCGGGATTATGCCTACCACATAAATGTCGATATCATTTCCGTCTTGGTTACTTTTCTTGTGGGATTGCTTATCGTTTTTCTAACTATCAGTTATCAAGGATTTAAGGCAGCGACGGCAAATCCGGTGGAGTCGTTGCGATATGAGTAAGCTGGACGCAGAGAGCGAACCTCGAATGACACCTCGCGCAATATTCTCAGCTCTGCGCACCTTTCGCCAATATCAAAGGAGATAGCTATGATCAAGAATTACCTGCAAGTTGCCATTAGAAACATGTCGCGGCGAAAGATGTACTCATTCATCAATATCACTGGTCTCGCGATAGGGCTTGCGGTGACAATCCTGATCCTCCTTTTCGTGAATAACGAATCATCTTTTGACAAATTCAATCTAAACGTAAGCAAGATATACCGTGTAAACTCCGAATGGAAAAGAAATGGTGAACCCATTCTGCACAGTGACCAGCCGGTCCCTCTCGGCCCCGCATTAGTTTCTGAATTCCCGGACATAATTTCATCTGTCAGATTATACCCCGGTGAGGCTGTTGTTTCACACAATGGAAACTATACCAGGGAAGACGTCACATTCACTGACCCGGATATCTTTTCAGTTTTTTCTTTTCCGCTTTTAAGAGGTGATCCGTCCAGCGTTCTGGCGCAACCAAACTCGGTAGTCCTCACGGAAAAAAAGGCCCGTGAAATATTCGGAGGACAGGACCCGGTCTCAAAAGTTCTAACGATTAACCTCGACGGCAAGCTTGACAGCTATGTAGTAACCGGAATTGCGAAGGACATTCCTGATAATTCAAGCATTGATTTCGGTGTTCTCCTTCCGATAATCAGCATGCCGAGATACCAGAGTATGCGGACCGACTGGACTTCATTTTCCGGGTCGACATACCTCCTTTTGTCAGGCTCGACGAGCATCGCAAATATTGAACGAAACATTCCCGAATTCGTCTCGAAGCATTTTGGAAAGTTTATTGCCGAGAGCCAGACCAACGGGTGGATAGACAAATCGGACAATGTGTTCCGGCTTCGATTTGAGCCCCTTTCCCACGTCCACTTCTCAGGCGTGAAGTTTCAGAATGAGCGTACCGGAAATCCGGTATATTCATACGTCCTCTCCGTCATTGCACTGATCATAATCCTTATCGCATGTGTGAATTTCATTTCTCTTTCATTAGGACAAGCAGCGTATCGGACAAAGGAGGTCGGGGTCAGAAAAGTTTTGGGCGCGGGGCAGAACGATATCATGATCCAGTTTTGGATCGAGTCAATATTATTGACTGCAGCCGCCTTCCTTTCGAGTCTCTTTTTGGTCGAACTTCTTCTCCCGATTGCCAATCAGATTTCTGGAAAACATTTTGGAATATCAGATCTGTTCTCGCCTGCTTTCATCGCCGTTCTAATCGGGCTGGTTTTCATTGTCGCGATGTTGGCGGGGAGTTACCCTTCAATTGTCCTGTCAGACTATCGACCAGCGGAAGTGTTGAAGGGTAAATCAAGGACGAGAAAAACAACTGTTTTGTCCAGGAGCCTCGTTGTCGGGCAATTCGGCCTTGCTGTCTTCTTGACCGCCTGCGCTATTATCGTCTGGTCGCAACTCAAATATGTTCAGACCCGGGACCTCGGCTATAGCGGCGATCAGGTAGTTGTTGTCCCATTCGGTTGGGGCCACGGTGATGGCTTGAGAATGGTAAGTGTCTTCAAGAACGAGCTATCGGGTCATCCGGGGATAATCGATGTTTCCTGTACCAGCGCGACATTTGGAAATGGATACAACCGAAAAGTATTTCGATATGATGGGAAGACTCATGAGACATACGTCTATAGTGCAGACGATAGGTATATCTCTACTCTGGGCCTTCATCTGCTGGAAGGGAGGAATTTCAGGGCGGGGTCGACGGCCGATTCTATGCTGTCCGTAATTGTCAACGAAGAATTTGTGAGGGAGTTAGGGTGGAGGTTGCCAGTGACCGGTAAGAAAATACCAGGCTGGACATGGAGCGGAGATGACAAGGAGGATCTAAGAATTGTCGGGGTGATAAAGGACTATAACTTCCTTTCCCTGCATGATGAGATCGCGCCGGTCGTGCTGACGATGAATCCGGAGTGGGGTGTGTCATCGATGATGATAAAAATCGGAAAAGACAATATCCCTGCAACAATTTCTGACATAAAGAGAGCATTTCAGAACATCGTTCCCGATACGCCATTTGAATTTACATTTCTGAACCAGGATGTTCAGAAACAATACGATGACGACCTGAAGGAGGGAGAAATTGTCGGTACGGCATCTGTGTTCGCGGTGTTTATCTCGTGCCTCGGTTTGTTTGGATTGGTATTGCTTGCAGTTTCCGCACGAACAAAAGAAGTCGGAATTAGAAAAGTACTGGGAGCATCAGTGGCAGGCATCGTCACGATCATCACCGGAGATTTCCTGAAGCTCGTTGCACTCTCTAATCTGATAGCCTTGCCGATCGTGTTCTACGTGGGAACTAAGTGGCTGCGGGGCTTCGCTTACAGGATCAGCATAACCCCGTGGATTTTCATTCTCGCGGCAGGAGCCACCTTTGCGATTTCCATTATGACTATCGCCTTCCTGGCAGTAAAGGCCGCGACGAAAAATCCTGTGGAGGCATTACGATATGAGTAATGCCGAAATCCCGCCTTAGCAGGATTGAATCCTTGAGATGCGAATAGAAAACTGGGAGGTGTAAAATGAAAGATGTGAGTATTCCATTACCCGATTTTGTCGACCGGCAAATCGCCGAGATTGAGGTGAAGATAAACGGCAAGAAAAGACAGTACAACTTCAGAGTCGAGGCGTTCCGGTGGGAGCCAGAAGATGAAAAATGGACTGTTGAAGAGAAGATCAAGCTGCTTCAGAAGGGATTGGCGAGCTACGACAAGTCGTGGGAGCTGATTCAAATCTTCAAGCCGAAAGAAGACTCGAAATTTATACAGGTCCTGTACAGGCAGCGTGGCACGACGGGCTTCGGCGATACCCATGTAAATGCCGCGTAGGGTTCTTCATCTAAGCCGGTTGTTACAGCGTCCGAAACTGAACGCATGATCTTCAAATTCGGACAGATCCGTTCTGATTCTCGTCATCTTGTCGGTGAAATTGTCGTTTTTCTTGATCGCTCTCGGTACGCTTGTTGTTAAATAGTTCTGTGTGATATTCTTGTGAAATGTCATTCTGCATGAACGAGGTATAAGGGAGCAAGGGCATGATAAGCAATTACCTGAAAATCGCAGTCAGGAATATTCTAAGATCGAAATCTCTCTCGGCCATCAATGTCGTCGGCCTATCAGTCGGCATCGCCGCGTTCTTCCTGATCTTCTCATATGTGTATAATGAAATGAATTACGATTCATTCCAAAGGAACGCGTCCGACATTTACAGGATTTATACCGTGACAAAAGCGCCCGGCAACGCAACTGAAAGATATTTCGCGGTAACGCCCGATCCTCTTCCAAAAGCTCTGCTGAATGACTATCCCGGGATGTTCAAAGTTGCGCGACTCTTCTTCAATGAGTTCTGGATTACATCCGGCAACAGATCATTCAAGGAGCTGGTCTATTGCAGCGCCCCATCGTTCTTCGACGTATTTAGTTTCAATTTGCTCGAAGGAGATCGCGGCTCCGCACTTAACAATCCCAATTCGGTTGTGATCAGTAAACAGTTCGCACAAAAGATTTTCGCGAGTGCTGAACCGATGGGACAGGTTCTGAAGATAAACAACACCGATTTCATGGTCACGGGGGTGCTGGACGATTTTCCGGTTAACTCGAGCATCATGTTTGATGTTCTCATCCCGACAAAGTTCAGGCAAAAAGTCGATCCCGGATTTGAAGATAAGTGGTATTCGATGGGGACACACACTTTCATATCCTTTACAGGGAAGATGACCCCCGACGAACTACGCGACCAATTTCCAAGGATAATCGCCAAGTATGTGCCTGATTTCGTGAAGACCGGAGGTTTCAGTCTGGTTCTCGAGCCTCTGGAAAGTATTCATCTTCATACCGGAATTGAGTACGACATTGTGCCACCCAGCTCGAGGACATTTCTGCTGGTCCTTATGCTTATCGCAATTTCCATACTTCTCATCTCATGTGTGAACTTCACGAATATTTCGATTTCCCGTCACACGGAACGGATTAAGGAAATTGGAATGAGGAAAGTGCTCGGTGCACAGAGAAGCCAGGTCGTCGTTCAATTTCTTTGCGAATCGATACTCATGAGTTTCGTTTCTCTGATGATAGGAATCGGACTGGCAGAAATATCTTTGGATCAATTCAGAAATCTGACAGGCAAGGAAATTTCCATATCTCCTTTTCTTACGATGCCGAATATCCTCGTCATCGGCGCCTTCGGGATATTTGTCGGACTAATAGCAGGAAGTTATCCGGCCCTTGTCCTGTCGAAACACATGCCTGCCGAGGTTCTCGAGAAGCATGCGGCTGGAAGAAGCAAAAGCACAGCCCGAAATATTTTGGTTGTGGGACAATTCGTGATAGCGGCTGTTTTGGTGACGAGTGTGTTCCTCATCTCGCAGCAGGTTGGATTCATGAAAAGTTATGACATGGGATTCCAGCCGGATAATATTGTGGCAGTTCCTGTGGAGACTGAAGCGGAAGCCGGACAATATGAGAAAATTAAGAGCTTCTTCAACTTGATTAGCTCGAACGAGTCGACTCACGGGATATTGTCGGTAGCGATGTCGGAGAACATACCAGGCGATCATTTCAATAATACCTTCGGGATTGTGCCGGTTGGAGCGAACGACAAGGAGGCGATTCAAATGGTTGTGTCCTCCATGGATGAGAATTTTGTGGACACGTACAGGATCAGGATCATTGACGGGAGGAATTTTTCGCTAGCGTTTGCCACTGATAAGTCCGACGCCGTTATCATCAATCAGAGTGCTGCAAGAGCTCTTGGATGGACAAGTGCCGTGGGGAAGAAGATCTGTTACATCCATGAGCATTATCCGTTGACGGTAATCGGCGTCATAAAGGACATAAATTTTCAGTCGCTGCAGAATCCTATGGAGCCCATGGTCTACAGGTACGCCGCGGGCGGTTATGAGAATACTGCAGTGTCGTTGAGACTGGATCCATCACGAATCAGCGAGGGACTTAGCTTTATCAGGGAAAATTGGGCTAAAGTCTTCCCGATGTTCCCCTTTGATTATTTTTTTGTAAAGGACAAATATACTGCGGCGTACCTTCCCGAGGAGAAGATGGAAACTATTGTCGAGGTATTCTCCGGGCTTGCCATATTTCTTGCGGGACTGGGATTGTTCGGTTTGTCTTCGCTCAAGGTGACCCAGCGGACCAGAGAGATAGGGGTTCGAAAGATACTCGGCGCGGGTTTATCCGATATACTTGGACTATTCGCGAAGGAATTTCTGACGCTTGTCCTCATCGCGAATCTAATCGCTGTCCCGGTTTCATATCTTGTTTTGAACAAATGGCTTCAGGATTTTGCGTACCGGACAGAAATCAGTGTTTGGATCTTCATCCTCTCTACTGTCTTAGCGCTGGCAATTGCTTTCGTGACTGTAGCCTCCCACGCGTTCAGGATCTTTACAGTGAACCCGGCGGAAGTAATACGGCGTGAGTGAATCGGACAATTCGTTGTGAAAACCTCGAAGGCACGAGGGATTCATGGGATTCAAAGTAGATGGAGAGAGACGAAATGATCGGTGACTACATCAGAATGTCGGCGAGGAGCTTGCGATACGAGTGAACGAGATGCTCTACTTCAGCGGGATTGAGACGTTGAGGCGCGAGTAATATATTTACTGCGTGCGGTGGGTAGGAGCAACCACATACGGTTTCGCGTTGGAGCAAAACGAATGAAAGCGTAACATCGTCGGGCCGTAACCCCACTTGAATGTCCACTTCACCTCAAGAAATCAAATCGAGGTATTTAATGGTTGATCAAAAGAGCGGAAGAAGCGATGCAATTTCGGTACACGAATTAAAGGATCGGCTCGATAAAGGAGAGAAGATCACAATACTGGATGTCCGCGAAAAGTCCGAATTTCAAATTTGCAATATCGGAGGAATCCTGATTCCTCTCAGACAACTTCCTGAGAAGATGAGCGAGCTCGACGCCGAAGGAGAGACCGTCGTCATTTGCCATTCCGGGAACAGGAGTCTGATGGCAGTTAGGTTTCTTCAAAGCGCGGGGTTTCAAAACGTCAAGAATCTCACGGGCGGAATAGACGCGTGGGCAAGATTTATCGATCCTGCCATGCGCAGATATTGAGCGTAGCTACAGGTACGTAAGAGTGGTATAAATGTCCGGTCTCGTTTAAATTCCAATAAAGTCAGGCAGGAAATGAAAATCGTTTTCATGGGTACGCCGGAGTTTGCAATCCCCTCGTTAAAAGCCATAGCGGCGACGGGTCATCGACTCGTTGCGGTCGTCACAAATACAGATGAGCCGCAGGGGAGAGGTTTGAAAGTAACCCCCCCGCCCGTGAAGATTGCTGCAGCCGAAATCGGTGTGCCGGTCATTCAGGTTTCGTCGTTGCGAGATCCCGAATTTGCCGACCGGCTAAGGAGCCTTGAGCCGGATGTCATAGTGGTTGTAGCTTTTCGAATATTGCCGAAGGAGATCTTTACAATAGCGAAGAAGGGTACATTCAACCTTCATGCGTCGCTTTTGCCGAAGTACAGAGGAGCTGCGCCCATCAATTGGGCAATTGTAAAAGGCGAACGAGAGACCGGAGTGACGACATTCTTTCTCGATGAGAAAATCGACACAGGGAAGATAATTCTCCAGCGAAGGACGGAAATTGGAACGGATGATACCGCCGGTGAGCTCGCCGACCGTCTTTCGAAAATTGGCGCTGACGCCGTGGTGGACACGCTTGATTTGATAGAGCGGAATCAGGTTAGCATAATCGAGCAGGACGATGCTAAAGCCACAAAAGCTCCCAAGATTTCAAAAGAGAATTGCCTGATCGATTGGTCGAAGCCTGCCGAAGACGTTCACAATTTCATACGCGGGTTTTCGCCAGAACCTGGAGCATTTACATATCTCCAGAACAGGATGGCGAAAATCATAAGGGCTCGTATCGCCGAACGACCCGCTCACGGCGCTGTTGGAGAATTGCAAACGGATTCCGGAAAGCTCAATGTGGTTTGTGGCGACGGAGCGGTGGAGATTCTTGAAATTCAAATGGAGGGGAAGAAAAAATTGCGTTCGGTCGAATTCCTCAGAGGGGCGCGAATTACTCCAGCGACAGTATTCTCAAATAAGAGATAGGGATTCTTCTAATCCGACTTCTTTGTAGACTTGGTTTTCGCAACCGCTGGCTTTTCGGCAGGCGCCTTTGTTTTCGGTTTTGATTCCCCGTTGCTGCCTGCCGGAGACGCGCTGGATTTTTTATAATCTGTCAGGTAAAATCCCGAGCCCTTAAATATGAGGCCGACGCCCGAACTTATGAGTCTCTGCACTTTTCCACCGCACTTCGGACAGGTGGTCAGCGGATCATCCGTCATCGATTGAATCTCTTCAAAAGTTTTGCTGCAACTCTCGCACTTGTATTCGTAGGTTGGCATCGTGCTGCTTTCGACTAATTCATCCGTCAAAATTTAAAATACACGCTTCGAACATTCAACTTTCAGCAAATTCAACAGTCTTCGATACAACTTCGTTCCGTCTTGTTTGATGATCCGGTCGGCGTGTGGATTCGTGTGCCGGCGGCAAAAGTATCTTGTTTAGGAACCGGCCCGTGGTTATATTAAAGCCTGATCGCGGGGTGGAGCAGCTGGTAGCTCGTCGGGCTCATAACCCGAAGGTCGAAGGTTCGAATCCTTCCCCCGCTACTCATGAAGTCCGTTTTAAAACGGACTTTTTCTTTTTAGGGGTAGTATCAAGGCGTGATTGTTTTGTATCTTAAAAAGTGATTCTGGATGATGGAACATTTCTTGAGAATGAGCTGTATTTGAAAATCCTCGTCGTCAATATCAAGTACCTCGGCCACTTGATTGTCTCCTCG
>DATCTN010000001.1 GCA_036567965.1 Candidatus Kryptoniota bacterium | reverse complement strand
ACATTTGCCACGACTACTTATGACACGAGTGGAGTGGCAGCGACGTCAAAAGGCATCAGCGGTCTGGCAAATCTTGCGAAGTATTATTGGCGGGTCGATGCTACCAATGCAGGAGGAACAAGCGGCTGGTCTTCAGTGTGGTCGTTTACTACTGTAGTTTCAGCACCTTCGCACCCGACACTCCTTCTCCCAACGAACGGATCCGAGGACCAGCGGGCTGATACTCTTATTTTGATTTGGAGCCGGAGTAACGGCTCGGTTGGATACCACTGCCAGCTGTCGGCAAGTTTCACGTTCTCATCGTTTGTTGTCAACGATTCCACTACAGATACCACCAGAAGAGTAATGTCTTTAACAAATTTCAAAAAATATTATTGGCGTGTAAGTGCTTACAATGCCGGTGGAGAGAGTGCATTCACTTCAATAGATTCGTTCACGACTATAGTCGCAGTACCTGCGGTTCCAAACCTGCTTTCACCCGTTGGTACTTCCCATCAACCGCGGAAGACGACATTTACCTGGAGCGTTTCTGCATTCGCAGACAGGTATCGCCTGCAAGTTGCGACCAGGAGTGATGTTGACAGTCTCGGCGAGTTCATAGCGGGGAATATAGCATTCGATACGACGCTTACAGACACTACCAAAAAGCTGGGCACTCCGTTGGCAGCCGATACAACCTATTACTGGCATGTCTTGGCAATCGACACCGCAGGAGCTAGCGCTTACTCCGTAATTGCTAATTTTAGTACGGGGTCAGGAATAGACCCCGTAGTCGAGATAAAAGGACTACCAAAGGAATTTAGCCTTTCTCAGAATTATCCGAACCCATTCAATCCAACAACGACAATCTCATTCGATATCCTCAAACAATCGCGCGTCGAACTGGTAGTCTACGACATACTTGGGAGAGAGGTGAGGACACTCATTAACGAAATGAAGTCTTCGGGCAGTTACACGGTGACGTTTGACGCGTCGATGCTGCCAAGCGGAATTTATTTTTACCGACTGGTGGCAAACGACTTTATCTCAATTAAGAAGATGGTTCTCCTGAAATAGGTTGATGGAAGCTTAACGTCTGGCAGTGTTTCAAAAGATGGGCGCACGTCCCTTCGGATGTGCGCTCTTATTTTTTAGGAGGTTGACTGATCAGTTTGGAATTCTGTAGTTCACTCGAAAATTTTGAAAACTAAACGCTAGTAATCATTCAACCGGAGAGTCACGAGTGCGGTCATTAGCGCCGCGTACTCGGTCGATGAGAAAGCTTAAGATGGTTAAAACTTCAAAGTACATGACGATTTTGCTCTTGCTGGCTGCGTCCTCATCTGCAGTCGTAGCTCAAGTGAGGTTGTCTATTCCAGATACAAGCGGTGCCAGGGGAAACAAGATCACTTTGCCGGTCTACGTGGATACAAGCCTTACGGGCAAGGGCGTTGAGGCATACCAGATTCAGTTGAGTTATAATTCGACTTACATGTCAGTGGACAGCGTAATATCGACTGGAACCTTGAGCCAGACACTCGGTCCGGTAAGCTACAACATATCCATCCCTGGAATGGTGAGCATTGCTTCGGCCGGGTCAACAGCCCTTACCGGGACAGGTGTGTTGATCTATGTCCGATTTATTCTTAACGCAGCCGGCTTAGATTCTGTGTCTTTTTCCGGGGGAGGTGAAAAGAATTTCCTTAACGAAGGGAATCCTTCTGTAGTGCTTACAAATGGGAGTGTGGATGTATTAGCTATCCCCTCAAATCTTCGCGCGGTGACCATTGACTTTGATAGAATAAGTATGTCTTGGAATGACAGTGCGAACAATGTAACTGGCTTTGTCTTGCAGCGGACTTTGGATACAACGACCTCATGGTCCAATGAGGCGAGCTTGCGAGCGAATTTCAGTACCTGGTCCGACACAGGTCTGAATGACGGGACAGAATATTACTACAGGCTCTGTGCCGTGGACAGTCCATGGATCTCCGGCTATTCGAATGTTGCAAGTGCGATTACACCGCTCAGACCGCCGACAAACCTGACCGCAAGTCAAATCGTCGGGGAGAAGATTAAACTCCAGTGGCAGGATAATTCCGGGAGCGAATTGAAATATTACATTGAGCGGAAGACAGGCGCGGCAGGTACATACGGAGTTATCGATTCCGTCGGAACGAACGTCACTACTATTACCGACTCATCCGTAGTCGCCGGCAGCGTGTATTACTACCGGGTCAGGGGAGCAAATTCGCTCGTTACCTCGGCTTATTCGAACGAAGTGAACCTGACAGTGACAGGTATCAGGATGGACCGGGCCGGTGTACCGGACGAATTTGATGTGTCGCAAAACTATCCCAATCCGTTCAACCCGTCGACTAACATAGCGTTCCAGGTTCCGAGCGCGAGCCACGTGACTATCAGGGTTTACGACATGATCGGGAGGGAAGTCGCTACATTGGCCAATGCGGATTATCCTGCCGGATATTACGACGTCACTTTTGACGCGAACGGGCTTTCAAGCGGCGTCTATTTATTCAGAGTGACTGCCGGTGGTTACGTCCGGCTTAAGAAAATGGTTCTGATGAAATAGAATTTCGGGAGGAGGAGGTAATTTCCCGCCGTGAGAAATCTCGGCGGGACTTTTATTAAATATCGAATGCTGACGGTATCCGTATGTTGCGCATCAGTTCGTGAATCGTGGACGGGCGGATCGATACTGCGGAAACTGAGGTGAATATATCCGTCCGAATCCCTTGTCTCCATCTAATTCGTTCTGAATTCCCCTATTACAGTTACTGCGTTGCAGATCCGGGGTCTTGTATTTAAATTCCCATTGCATTCCAAAAGGGATTTGTTCTTTGGCACATTTGGGGATCATTCAGAGATCCTTGATCCATTACGAGATGGATGGCAACATCGAACGGAACAAACAGTTCCGGTTCGCAGCATAGAACCGCGGAAATATCTTTGCAGAGGAGACATCCGTGGCGTCCCATACTTTTCCACAAGAAAGGAGTAAGACCTATGGAAACGGTTGCTAGAGGAATCGTCCTCCACCAGAATCCGTACGAAGCCGCGTTGAAGAACTTCGACATGGCGGCGGATCAACTCGAGCTCGATTTCGATATTCGTATGATGATCAGAAATCCGGAACGCGTATTGACCGTGAACATCCCGGTTCGGATGGACACAGGCAGAATTGAGTCCTTTGTTGGCCATCGTGTTCAATACAGCACAGCGCGCGGACCGGGGAAAGGCGGAATTCGATATCATCCCGATGTGACACTCGACGAAGTGAAAGCACTCGCGTGCTGGATGACATGGAAATGTGCAATTGTAAACATACCGTTCGGCGGAGCGAAGGGTGGGGTAACTTGCAATCCCAAAGTGCTCTCGATTCATGAACTTGAACACCTCACGCGCAGGTATACCGCGGGCATTCTCCCGATGATAGGTCCTGAGATGGATATCCCCGCCCCGGATGTTTACACGAATCCGCAGACAATGGCCTGGATCATGGACACGTACAGCATGATGAAGGGATATTCTGTACCCGGCGTGGTAACCGGGAAACCTCTCAGCCTTGGCGGGTCGCAGGGAAGGAATGAAGCAACGGGGCGCGGCGTCTTCTACACCATCCAGAGCGCATGCGATATCCTGAACCTTCCTCTCAAAGGTGCGAAGGTTGTCGTCCAGGGATTCGGAAACGCTGGCTCTGTTGCGGCACATCTGCTCGACAGCGGTGCGAGTTACGTTATCGCGGTGAGCGATTCCTCGGGATGCATCTACAACAAGAACGGGCTGGATATCCCGAAGCTGATGCTGCACAAAGTCCGCACGGGCACTGTGATGGGGTTCCCCGGTGCAGAACAAATAACACCCGACGAGCTACTCTCGATGCAGTGCGACATCTTCATTCCTGCGGCGCTCGAGAATTCCATCACCGGCGAAAACGCTAACAAGCTTAACACGAAGATCGTTGCGGAAGCGGCCAACGGCCCCGTTGCGCCAGAAGGCGACACGATCCTATTCGATAAGGGCGTGTTCATCATTCCGGATATCCTGTGCAATGCCGGCGGCGTGACCGTTTCATATTTCGAGTGGGCGCAGGACGAGTCTCATATTTTCTGGGATGAGACGGAAGTCTACGCCCGCCTCGAGAAGATAATGAAGTTCAGCTTTGCAGAGGTAATCAAGATTCACCACGACAGGAAAGTGAACATGCGTATCGCTGCGAACATGCTGGGTATTGGAAGAGTCGCGGAGGCCACCCGCCTGCGCGGACTTTATCCGTAATGATGTTTATGGACGGGGCATCCCTCATCGGGATGTCCCGTCGCTCTTTGAAAACAGGAGCCCGCCGGAAGAAATTCTGAACTACTTTCCGGCCTGATTTCAGAAAGGGTCGATCATCATGAAGCCGAATGAGGGAGATTTGGTGCATGAGAACATCCAGCTTGAGTTCGAAGCGGCTAAATCATTCCGATCACTCCCGGATGCACCCAACACTTACATTCACGGAACGAAAATTTGTGCCTGGCGAAAACACGGACCAATCTCTTACGCACTTGACCCGCAGAAGATTAACGGGACAATTGCGCTTGTAGACCTGCAGATCACGGCGTCCGAGGAAGACTTGGACGACATTGATCTTGAGGAATACTGTTTGGAGTTCATCAGCACGGATGTTCTTCCGAAATGGCAAAGTGTCAGGCGCGTGGGGCTTCATAAATCGCCGGTGGAATTGCAGACTGACGAAAGCTCTGAACCGGAGCTCTGAAACATTTCCGGTTGAGCACCCCAATAGTATAAATTCAATCAATCCATCCAGTCATCCCAACTGGATAGGTACCACTAATCTTTCTTTCGCACGGGCCCGATAAATCGAGCCCCATTCTTTTACCTCTATCACATCCTTCTCTCTCCTGTCTCCTTTTTCCTCCATTTCCCCAAATAATGTCAAGAGAATTACCAATCTCGAGGGATCCGACTCCTTTCTTCTCGACCAAGTGACAGCAGTCACCTCGTCCGCGAACCGTACATATGTTCAGTTGTGCAAGTTGCCGCTCACGGCAAACTTCGCATGAGGGGAAAGGCGACTTCCGCCGGGAATTTTGCCAGTCGTACGTACGTTCATTACCTAGAGGAAGAGAATCCTCTCCGAGAGGTAGTGCGCACAACGTTGTCAATTTTAAGAACAGGAGGAACCATGGAACAGATTAGTTTACCAGGCAACACCGAGGAAAAGAAACCCGCAGAGCGGAGACGTTTTCTTGCCAAAATATTGGGAGCCGTTGCCGGAGCCGGAATACTGGGCGGAGCAGGAAAACTTCTTGCCCAGGTCGGGAAGAAGAGCGTGGACACGAGCGGGAATCAGAAAAAAGTTGCAGACAGCAGCCCATACCTTGGAGAAATCCAAATGGTCTCTTTCAGTTTCGCGCCGACCGGCTGGGCTTTATGTAACGGGCAGCTTCTTCCCATCTCGCAATATGCCGCGCTGTTCAACCTGATCGGAACTACTTATGGCGGCGACGGCCAGATTACGTTCGCCCTGCCAGATCTGAGAAGTAGAGTGCCGATCCATCAGGGCCAGGGCAATGGGCTGAGCAACCGCGTAATGGGTCAGATGTCAGGCGAGGAGAATCACCAGCTCACCAGCAGCGAAATGCCGTCTCATTCCCACTCTGTTACCGCGAGCACTTCAAACGGTACTTCCTCTTCTCCTTCAGGCAATTATCCGGCGGTGAACAATGAAGGCATACAACATTATGGTACAACCTCGAACGGCACGATGAACGCTTCGATGATCGGCAACACCGGCAGTTCCACTTCACACAATAATATGCAGCCTTACACCTGCGTCAATTTCATAATTGCGCTTTCGGGAATATATCCCTCTCAAAGCTGATAGAGAGAAACCCATCATGCCGGGCAGATGATTGTCCGGCAAAAAGACTGTCCGCCAATGAAGTGACTGCACTCACCCCTGTCACAAACTGTACATTCGTTCAGTTGTAACGCTGCGGCGCCTCCTCAAACTTCGGTTGAGGAAGAGAACCCCATAACAGGGAATTTTGTCGGACGCGCGCATGTTGATAAAACAGGAATGTAATCCTCGCAGACAGGTCGTGCGTACAACAGTTGTCAATCATATGAACAGGAGGAAAGATGGAACCGATTAGTTTACCAGGGAACACAGAAGAAAAGAAACCCGCAGAGCGGAGACGGTTTCTTGCCAAAATATTGGGAGCCGTTGCCGGAGCAGGAATGCTTGGCGGAGCGGGAAAACTCCTTGCCCAGGTCGGGAAGAAGAGCGTTGACTCGAACGGGAACCAGAAGAAGGTCATGGACAACGATCCGTTCGTCGGCCAGATCGAAATGGTTGGGTTCAATTTCGCTCCGGTTGGTTGGGCGCTTTGCGACGGGTCGCTCATCGCTATCTCAACTAACGAGGCATTATTCTCATTACTCGGCACAACATTCGGCGGCAACGGAATTAATACATTTGGTCTTCCAGATCTTAGGGGCAGGTTCCCTCTCGGTATGGGACAGGGGAATGGCCTGACGGATCGCCCAATAGGAGAAGAGAGTGGCGAAGAGAACCACACACTCATCAGCTCCGAGATGCCGATCCACACCCACCAGGTTGAGGCGAGCACTTCGAACGGGACATCAAGCACCCCTTCGGGCAATTATCCGGCTGTCAATAACGAAGGCATTCAGCATTATGCGACTACGGCCAACGGTACAATGAGCGCCAGCATGCTGACGAGCGCCGGCAGTAGCCAGTCGCACAACAATATGCCGCCGTTTCTTGCCGTAAACTTCATTATCGCCACATCGGGAATATTCCCGGCCAGATCCTGACAGCCTGAAACTTATTGTGCCGGGACTTGAAAAATCTCCGGCAGAAGGAGGAGCAATGAAAGCAAAAGTTCTTTTGGTCGTTGTCGGGATTGCCGCGTTCGCCTCGGCTGCTGATTGTCAATCCCTTTTCTGGACGGAAGTCGGCGGCGACAAGATAGACACTTCGAAATTCAACGGGGTGTCACAGGCAACCGTTCTGAGCGGCCTGTCGAGTCCGTATGCTATCGCGCTTGACGCGAGCACCGGAATGATCTACTGGACGGACGTCACCGGCGGACATATCTACCGTTCCAACAGGGATGGCACAGGTGAGCAAACGTATGCAAGCGGACTGAACCTGCCGCGCGGCATCGCAATCGATAATACAAATGGGATCGTCTACTGGATCGAAAACGGCAGCAAAATGATCCGCTCGTCGCCGGCCAGCGGCGGCTCGATCACGAACCTCGTCACCACCGGCCTGAGTGCTCCCACCGGTATTGCGGTCGACGAGAAGAACGGGAAGATTTACTGGACAGACAATGGCGGGACTGATAAGTACATAGGAATGTGCTCGCTCAACGGCTCAGGCGTGGCGCACATAGAATCGGTGACATCATTTATCTCGGGCATCGCCGTAGACACGGTCCATTCAAAAATCTACTGGACAGAATACGGCACGCAAAAAAAGATCATGTCTGCCGCGCTCGACGGCTCGGACACCGCGACGGTGTTGACACTGAGTTCATCCGACCCGAGGGGAATAATCGTCATGGGTTCTGCGGGACTTCTTTACTGGACCAACTATTTAACAAACACTATTGAGAGCGCTAACCTCGACGGATCGAATGCGCAGCTCCTCGTGTCGAGCGGATTGAACAACCCGTTATCGATGCTAACTACTTCCAGCAGCCTCCTCGTGGCGGCATTCGAAGGTTATCCGGGGACAGCTTTGTACTTCGATGGAAGCAGTAACTATGTCAACGCTGGGAGCTCTTCGAGTTTCAATTTCACCGGCTCGTTTACAGTGGAAGCATGGTTCAAAGTCACGTCGTTCCCGTTCCAATGGGACGCGCTCGTCACAAAGGGCGACGACTCGTGGCGAATCGCGAGATCGAATTTCTCGAACAACCTCGCGTTCAGCACGAACGGACTTTCGAATGTCGACATGACCGGCACAACTAACGTCAACGATGGCAACTGGCACTTCTTCGCAGCGGTGTATAACGGCTCAACCAAGACATTATATGTTGACGGGAAAGTTGACGCGTCGGTGTCCGTGACCGGAACTCTCAGTTCAAGCACATTCCCGGTTTATTTTGGCGAGAATGCCGGCCACACGGGCAGAAACTTCAACGGTGACATGGACGAAGTTCGCATCTGGACAGTCGCGAGGACCGAGCAGCAGGTACGGGCCGACATGTTCACGACAGTCGCGAGCGCGCAGCCGAATCTCCTCGCGTACTGGCAGTTCAACGACGGCACAGGCACCACTGTCGCCGAACCCGTGAGTGGAAGCAACGGTACGATAAACGGCGCCGATAATTGGGTGACATCGACGGCACCAGTCGGCCAGTACGGAGACTACGACGCAAGCATTTCGACAGACAGCGTCGGGCCGACAGGTGCAAAAATATCCATGACCATCTCCTCGATTCCCGACTCGCTCGACTTCGTGGGCATTTATTCCTATGGTTCTCCTGTAACGGCGACAACAAGCGATGCATTTCCAGGCGGAGTCACCAAGCGCTCATCTTTAGTCTGGGGATTATACGCGTACGGCACAAATACGGCGACCTATTCCATGAACTACCCCGGCATAAACGGCATCACAAACCAAGCGACGCTGTTTCTCCTGGGGAGAAGCGCTGCTGACGGGAGCTGGTCGAACCTTACGGAATTCTATACGCAGAGTACGCTTCTCCACGATTTCGAATCGTCGAGCACTTCACTCACTTCAGTGAGCCCATCGAAACAATTCGCGCTCGGGGCCGGAAACGACAACTCGCTCGCCGTGCAGTTGTCGTCATACCAGGCGACTACCGACGTGGGGTCAGTGACACTCACCTGGAAAACGGCGTCCGAAGCCGACATCGCGGGCTTCAATATCCTGAGACGAGACCCGGCAAAAGCGGAATTCGTCCAAGTCGCAAGCTACTTGAGCGATGCTTCTCTGAAAAGCAATGGGACAGTGAGCCGCGGCGGAGCTTACCAGTTCACTGATGCCAAGGTTAAGTCCGGTTCCACATACGACTACAGGATACAAAGCGTCACTCTGGAAGGTGCTCAGGTCGACTTGAACACCATAACTGTGACGGTCGATCTTCCCAAGTCATACGCACTTTATCAAAATTATCCGAATCCGTTTAACCCTACGACGACTGTAAGATTCGATCTGAAAGAGGCCTCTACCGTGACTCTGGAGATATATAACGTCCTTGGGCAGAGGGTAATGGAACAGGAATATGGCACGATGAGCGCCGGACGTTACGATGAGAGTATTAGCATGGGCAGGTTCTCGAGCGGAGTGTATTACTACAGGATAAGTGCAGTAGGTAATGACGGACAGAAGTTCACATCCGTCAAGAAGCTGGTATTGATGAAGTAATTGAGGTCGTTCCGTCGCGAAACGGCGGAACGCACTCTTCCTTCTGTCATACAAAGTACCGACGATACTCTCTTACTTGTCAATTCGACTCCCGACCTTTTGCAGTACTCCCGCTTTGTCAGATCGAGACCCGATACTCATCGCTTATGTCTCATCCTGAGTTCCGACGATATACTCTTAATTGTCATTTCGACTCCCGACTCTCCCCAGTCGGGAGGAGAAAACTCGGATACACCGAAACAGACAGGACTCCATGGCAATAGAAGTGGACGTTTCGAATGCCAGATAACTTCTTTGTTTCAAGTAGACTGCCGCATTCATCGATTCGAGATTTCTCGTGCCGGTTGCAGAACACCTGCACTCAAGATGACAATATGGGGAGAGTTTCGGAAACATGACGACTCCGAATTACATTTTCCTACTCTTTCATCCTGACTCCAGACGCTCATCAGTCGGGAGGAGAAAACTCGGGTACACCGAAACAGACAGGACACCATGAAATTGTGACAGTGACAATTTCTTGCTCACGGACTCGATAAATGGCCCCCCAACGAAGTGACTTCTAAGGAACTTCTTCCACATCCGGTAGGTTAGATATTTTGTAAAGGGGCCGATTTTGCCCTAAGCGTCTGGCGCGGTCTAGGCGTCGGCGACGCGAGAGATGCTTCTCTCGGTCGGCATAGGGCGGCCTCCTGTGCTTTTCAATGTCAGGGAGAGTTCTGCTGGCTAAGAGTCTCCCATAATTGTTTCAAGACTCAAATAACATTAGAACGGAGGACTAAATGAGATTTTTATACAGAAATACATTTTGGGTCGCAGTCATACTATTTGTCACCTCCATTGACGCGCTGGCATTTGCGAGCAACACATCTTCCAATGCTCAGGGCCGTAGTGATGTAAATAGTCTCGGGAGGAAAGCGGTTGCCTCCGCGAACCATTCGGGTCACAAAACTCATCCTGGGAGAGTCTCCGTCTTGAAATCCCGTCCACATGTCCCCTTAGATCTCTCGAGCGAATTCAATTTCACCGCGACTAACGGCACATTTAACACGATCTCATCGACGGGCACCGAATACGATGGTGGATCCTTCGATCACGACGAAGGAACGGAGATTGGAATTCCGATCGGGTTCACTTTCTATTTCGGAGGAAACCCATACTCTACAGTAAACGCGGCAAGCAACGGCTGGCTTTCGTTCAACCCCTCATCCTTGGGAGACGGAGGATTTTATTTCACCGGCACCCTCTCAGGCGCGGACGCAAGCATGCTCCCGTTTCTCGCTCCACTCGATGCCGACCTCTACATTAACGGGAGCATCTTCTATGAAACAGACGGCTCGGCGCCAAACAGGACGTTCACGGTCGAGTGGGACCATGTCGTGGGCTATGGGAATAGCGACTCGGCCACTGCATCCGACCAGCTTTCGTTCCAGGTTATCATGTATGAAGCTACCGGTGAAATCCAATTTGTCTACACTCCGGGCCCGGACTACGCGGTCGCGTTCAATACTGAAGACAGCCCCAGCACACTCGGGATCGTCGATTCGCTCGGCAACTATATCGCTGTGAGCGATATGAGCACGTCTGCGACAGTCAGCTCGTCCGGGGAAAACGACGCCATTAGTCCTCCCCCATCTGAGGGCCTTACTTTCTCCTTCACTCCGCTTGTGTACGATTACTCTCTCGCTGTGCAGGCGACGGATTTCATCGCGACGCCGGACATCGGCTCGGTCACTCTGTCCTGGAAAACACAATCGGAAATCAAGAACGCAGGCTTCAACATCCTTCGCGAAGACCCCGGCATGAGTTCTTTTAAAATGATCGCGAGTTATTCGAACACCGAGAACCTGAAAGGATTAGGCACGTCGACATCAGGCAGGGTTTACTCCTTCACGGACGACAAAGTGACTTCCGGGTCCACATATAGCTACAGGATACAGAGTGTTTCAACGAGTGGTGCGGTGAAAGATCTTAACACGCTCACCGCGATTGTGGACGTCCCACAGAGTTATGCACTCTACCAGAATTATCCGAATCCATTCAACCCTGCGACTACGATAAGATTCGATTTGAAAGAAGCATCGACCGTGACACTGGAGATATATAACGTCCTTGGACAGAGAGTAATGGAACAGGAATATGGCACGATGAACGCCGGACGTTACAATGAGAGTATCAGCATGGGCAGGTTCTCGAGCGGAGTGTATTACTACAGGATAAGTGCAGTAGGTAATGACGGACAGAAGTTCACATCCGTCAAGAAGCTTGTGATGATGAAATAATTGACCTCGTTCCGTCGCTCTACTGTGGAACGCAACCGCGCAGGGGTTCCACAGTGGAGTGATAGAACCAGGTGAGAGACGACTGTTGGGGCGACTCAGGCGCCGCCCCAACAAGATAGACACTATCAATCCTTCCCAATACCCCAACGGAATAGACACCTCCAGTTTTTCTTTCGTACAGCCTCGATAAATCGAGCCCCAACGAATCCTGATTCTCAAATCCATCTCATCGCATTGCTACCCAAGTGGGCGGTTTGGTTCTCAAAATGTGGGAAGTAAACCGCCCACCTATTTTGGGTGAGATTGCGAATGCGATTTAATTTTGTCGATTATTGAATG
Source organism: Candidatus Kryptoniota bacterium (assembly GCA_036567965.1). Classification (NCBI taxonomy): domain Bacteria; kingdom Pseudomonadati; phylum Candidatus Kryptoniota; species Candidatus Kryptoniota bacterium. Next base: position 9,386 of record DATCTN010000001.1, on the reverse strand, counting down.
GCACACCTATTGCACAAGAATTCACATGGCGGAAGATGTCATAGACATCATGGCACATGGAGCAGGCCCCGAGAGATCACACTTCTATCCAACTGCACCTAATCTCGGGGCCTGCGATATTTTAACGCTGGGAAGAAAAGAAGACAGATAAACAAGTGATGCCTCCTGTCGCCCGGTAGGGCGGCAGAACAATCAAGAGCGTCCCCAAAAGGGATAGTTCCACAAATCTAACAAACGGCCCGTGCCGGTTTTACCGCAGCACCTCCTTGGCCAATCCGGAGAGGGCCATGCACTGTTCGACAATCGTGTAGAGCGGGATGTCCAGAAGTAATTCCTTGTGTGATGGGATCCCGGACTACATGACCGCAGCGTTCTTGAAAAACTGGGTCATCCGACGTCTCGGAGTGCGAAAGGGAAAGTAAGAGAGTTGTAAGCCAGCACGTACTTTAGAAAAAGATGACAGCGCATTCGTGACTCTTTCAAGAGGATGCAGCTTGTATGATTCAACGTCCACGAGCCCAACGCAAGAGTCAGATGGCACTAATTTCCTTGACCATCGTTCGGGGAACCAAATGACGAACAGCCGCGAAGAAAGGAAAGAACATGAAAAGATTTGTACTCTTTATTGTCTGCATTCTCGCCTCCGACGTCGTACAAAGCCAAAACCTCGTCTTGGGCGAGCAGGGATGCTTTAACTTGCGAATCATGAATCCCTATGATAGTGCCAAGGACAGTCTCACCGTAAGGCATAATAAGTTTCTCATCAACCTCGGAGTATCTATAAGCGTTCTGGATTCTTCAACGGTAACTGTCAGGACGCAGCCCATCCCAGATACCCTCTGGGGCGAACTGGACTTCTTGATGGTGAGAAAAGACAGCCTTCTCTCAAACCAGATATCACCGTTATCTGGCACACTCTCATTTGGCTGCACATCACCCGTACCTCAGATTGTGACGACACAGGAAGTGACTGATCAGGGCAACTTTGATATCCCATTCTCTTTTGACAACTCGACCGAGTCAACATTCGAGATGAGAATTGCGGGGAAGGGATTCTTCCCAATTTCGCCGATTGATACGAACAACAAGGCGCCCTTGCCGAAACTTGACGATCCAAGCATGCGGACGGTGAAGATTCTCTCGGCTTCCACCAGAGAACTCGATCTTCTCATTGCTACCGGCGTGTCGACTCTGGCAGGAAGCAAGAACATGACCATAAGCAATTTCGACGGCCGAAGTTCTTCTGTGTCCTTCGTGATGAAAACAACGAATAACCCCATGTTGAGAAAGCCAGCGCAGGCAAAGAGGTATAAGATATCGAACGACACGGACATGTCCATTATTGCCTCCAACCCGCAGAACATAGACAGGTTCATATTCACCAAAGGTGATGGGAGCGAGATTCAAACCAGCGGGATCAGAATAAAGTCTGTCGACGCGAGTAAAAAGGTTGTTACACTTCAAATCTATTTCGACGAGGCAAGGCAGCTCTCGCAGACCGGTGCCAACATATCTGTTCGAACGCGCAACGGTGACGTGCTCCAGCAGGGAGCTTTTACTTCCTTTTTCTATGTGCAGCAAATGCCGAATCAAATCTATCTGAAGCCAATCAGTTGTTACGGAGGAGACGAGCTCCACCGATGGTCTCTCACATCCCCAATCGATATCTTATCTCCGGGTCAAACCTATTCACTGGTAGCGAAGTCGGGCAAGGACACGATTTGGAATGTCACTTACAACCCATCCGTTCCGGATTTGGAATTCGATAAAGTGATTGTCGGTGCGGATGGATACGGAAGTTGGTCACTGTTTGATCAGGACGACGAAGAGGTGGGGGTCAGTGGAACACTGGAGGTGCGCAGTGTCCCTTCCATCGGTAATGTTGAGTGGATCAATTCGGTTGACAGCCTCGCATCACTTTTTGGTCAAGACACTCTGTACGCCACAGGTTGGGACCAAGGATATAAGGTGAAAATGAATATCCACGGGCTTTCCACCCAGGATGAATGCAGGAAATTCTTGGACTCCCTGAACTTTGAAGGATTTGAGAAGAATAGTAGGGGTACTATCGAATCATTCGCTGACGGAGTATTCGATGTGTCAGTCGACGTAATGATTCCAGTTGGTATTTCCCCAAGGAGGCTGTATGACCTCCGCGTGAATAATGGAGACAGGACTCCTCCAATTCCGGTAAAGAGTGTCTATGTAAAGACGTTCAGTTCTCCCGCGAGCCCGTTTAGAAGTAAGGGGTTCATCGTTCTTCATATGCCGGGAGGGGAAACGATTCCTCTCGACAGCGCCAACGGATTGAAATACGCGGAGGTTAATTATTCAGCTGAACGGGGCCAGGGGATTCCGCGCCTCGCTTTCAACAGCTCGGACCTTCATTCAGGCACGCAACATTTGAATATCGATGTCAAGGTAATGAACGATAGCGGAAGAATCGTGTGGGAGTCTCCAGTCATTCACCAAGATGTCGCGCCCGCTCAACTTGGCGAACAGCAACTCGATATGGGAGGCGTTGACATCGGAGAATGGTACACCATGGAGATCATCGTGAACCATGACTTCAGAGAATACTCGCCTGTTGTCACCGGAGAGGGCCCGCTTTACGACGTCAAGATAAGGTTCAGGGGAAAGTCTTACAAAGTCAGATACGAAGCATCAATCCCGTTCCAGCAGGTTTCATTCGTCATTGAGGATACACTCCGGGCTTCTCCATTCGCACTCGGATTTAATGTGGTGTACGATTTCAGGCGGGATGATAACCCATTTCAACGAACGAGCTGGTCGGTAGGTTATGGAATTTATCTTGCCGACATAACATCGCTTCTCTCCAAACAAAGGCTCGCGTTGGCGGTAGTGCCGCTCGGCATGTTCAGGCCGTTGTCTGAATTCCAGTTTGGAATTGGGTTCGGACCGGGCGTAGACATAAGTTTCAGCAACAATGCGGGTAAGACACGCGGTTTTGCGACGTTTGTTATCCAGTTGAATTATTCCCCTCATTAAAGACGCTCTCTTGCGTGAGGACTCTAAATGAAGAATAGATCTTCTTTCGACAATCCAGCTCGCACAGCTGTCATTGTCATCCATGGCATTGGCGAACAGGTCCCGTACGAAACGCTTGACGCATTTGCGACAACTTTTGTGAAGTGTCTGCATAATGTGGAGCTCTCGCACGAAATTATTACACGTAAAGACGGAAATGGAATTGAATGGCAGGAGAGCTTCGTTCAGATCGATCACGAAAACGGACCGCCGATAGACATTCACGAGTACTATTGGGCTTACTTGACGGAAGAGCAGATTTCCATCCCGGAGGTGCTTAGCTGGGTTCAGCAAACCCTGGAAGCCACAAAGAAATTCTATCAGAGTGATGTTGAACTGCAGAAGAAGTACGAAGAAAGGCGGGGAACGAAAAAATTTCCTCTTCTGTACGTCCTACGGCTCCTTCGCGCCGCCGCCATAGTGCTCCCTTTTCTGAAACTCGCATGGCTCATCGCCTCGCCATTCTCTCACAAGCCGCTTGATAGGTGGCTCCACGCGCTTCTCGATAGATTCGGCTGGATTATTACGGGCTATATCGGAGATGTCGCGATCTACACTACGACGGATGAAAAGTCGAAGTACTACAGGATAAGACAGGAAATCCTGAAAGAGTGCCAGGCACTTGTGGAGGAAATTCTGAATGATAAACGCTACGATCGCGTAATCATTGCCGGGCATTCGCTTGGGAGTGTAATCGCTTACGACACGCTCAACCGGATCAACATTGAGACGAACCTGAACGGCAAGAATTCAATCCCGATAAAGAAGCTTTCAGGATTGATAACTTTCGGCTCGCCTTTAGATAAGGTCGCATTCTTTTTCCGCGAGCACACGCGATCAGACCAATATATTCGCAGGCAAATCCTCGCTCATCTGCATTCATTCAAGTCAAAACCCCTCGACTTCCAAAAGGAAGATCACATCGTGCGAGACCCGCTCGCGCGCAATCTCGATTTCATTCCATGGGTGAATTATTACGCCCGGAAGGATCCGGTAAGCGGTCATTTGGATTTTTACGATATCAAGTCGGGCGATAACGTTGAGCTCGCCCTTCCGCAACCGTGGGGAGCGGCGCACTGCGGGTATTGGACAAGTCTCCAGTTTTATGATGATATTGTCACGCGATTTATCAAATCATACAATTCATGAAGAAGACGGAAGCGCATTCCTGAACTCCGGAATGAGTATAAGATGATCCAGTGAACAGAGTTACTTCTTCTGTCGACATATATCGCATCATGCAACCTACACTTCTTTCAACGTCACGGACGGGATTTTTGAAATATGGAATCCATCCATGAGCGCAATAACAATCCTCTTGCCATCAGGCGAGCCAAAGAAAGGAGAATGATCAAATGTCGTTAGGTGACATATTCAAAAAGCCTTCCGTTCAAGCGGCGCTTGTGGGTGCGCTTGGGGGAATAGCGCCGAAGCTGATTGCATTCATCCCGGGGTTTTTTAATAATGTGTTTCCCTCAGGGGGAGCTATTATCGGAATGGCAGTCCTCGCCGTACTAGGAGCAGCCATTGTTGCAATTTATAATGAGCCGAGTCTTCACAAAGCTTTAGTGCTTGGTGCGGGAGCACCTGCAATCCTGGGGACTCTGACTGCAAATGTAGCCAACTTCAACTCATCTGCTGCAACTTCGTTCCTGAATGTTCCCTTTGCCTCGGTCGCCGAAGCACGCCCCGAGACGCCGGCGGACACGATCAGGATTATAATAAGCGAGAATGCAAGTCCGTATAAGCTTAACTCGATATGGCTGTACACGGATTCAAAGACCACATTGCAGTATCAGCAGAACGGCGATACCCTTGTTGCTCCTGTGCCACAAAACACGCAGGAGTTGTGGATCTGTTTACCGGGCGATGGCAGCAAGTTGGCCGTTCCGATTTCAGATATTCTCAAAAGTAAGTGCGTGCACCTGAGGATTTCGCAGGACAAAGTTGTTCGCGATTTTTGGAAAACTCTCGGAGATGTGAACCTGCCGAAATATAAAATAGAAAACATCGGAGGGGGAAAGCCATGACTTCAGTGTGACTGCATGGCATCAGACGTTCCGGGAGCACGCCGGTCTCGATCTCCGCGACGATGCTGGGATTTGACAGCACAATTCAGCAATACCGGGCGAAGGTAAGAACGAGGCGTCAATACTAAGGGGGGATGAAAGAATGTCTGAACCGCGGATTACACAGATATCTCAGATGTCGCTGATTGGATAGAAATCATTAGCGGCGGACTTCCTTAATCTGCGTGCATCTGCGGTTTTGACGATGTAGAAGGTGACATGGAAGAGTAAAAAGAATGTCTAAACTGCGGATTACACTGAATACTACCGCAGATTACACAGATTACTCAGATGTCGCTGATTGGATAGAAATCATTAGCTACGGACTTCCTTAATCTGCGTGCATCTGCGGTCTTGACGGTATAGAGAATGACCAATGGACAACGAGGGATATAAATATTCCGATTTAACGGGCAAGATCATCGGCGCTGCAATGAAGGTGCATTCAACGTTGGGCAACGGGTTCCAAGAAGTAATTTATCAGAGGGCATTGGCTATTGAAATGGGAAAGCGGGGACTTGAATTCCGGCGGGAATTTGAAATACCAATTTACTACGGAGAACAAGAGATAGGGACGCGTCGCGTTGATTTCTTAGTTGAAAGTAAAGTGATGGTCGAGCTCAAGGCAGTGACGAAATTGGAAGACGTGCATCTTGCCCAGGCAATCAATTACCTGGAAGCATATAGACTGGAGGTTGGGCTTCTGTTAAACTTTGGCGGTAAGAGTTTGGAATATAGAAGGGTAATAAAAAGTCAAGATAGGAAGAATAACTGAACCCTGACCACTGATTACGCTGATTACTACCGCGGATTACACTGATCAAACTGATGTCGCTGATTGGAAGAAACTCTTTATCTGCGGAATCAGTCAATCAGCGTTCATCTGCGGTTCTGACAGTGTAGGAGATGACACTAAAATGGCGAAGCACCATCGAAGTGACCCGTAGGACGCTATCTACCTGCCCGATATCAATCGATACAAGAATCCAACTGCACCATCCACATCGAAGATACGGCGTGCAGCGATGAGTGGACCTGACTCGATAAAAAATTCCAGATGGAAAGGACTTCCACTGAATATGCGCGTGATCGCATTATCAGTGTACCATATCCTTGAGCCGCAATGTTAGGGCATTGAGCTCAGGCTATCCAGGAATTCGTACCGGCTCCTGTGTTTGTCGGGAGCGGCGGCTGCATTCTCCTCAAGATGCATCACCTGGTAACCGCCGGCACTATCGTACCTCGGCCAGTTCGGCAGACCTGGTCCGTTTGGATCTCCTGTCTTCGCGAAGTTGGTCCAGTATGACGCGATGAGTTCCGACGCATCGCGATCGCTCTGCGTCCATGGCAGATTCCTTGACGATAGCACTCGGAATACGAACTCGATGTCCGAAGCGTGGGGCGTCGCGTTGACCGGCGCGGGAAGCGGCTGATCGAACTCGTATCTGTACACCGGAGATTGACCCGTCTCAAGTTGTCTCTCAAGCCACTTCCACGTGGAGTACGCTATGAAAGCGTCTCCTTCGAAGTCACTGGCGGAACGCTCGACTTCCGATTCTGTAGAACCCGGATAAAGTTTCAGGAACTTGCTCGCGTTGCTGCCAAACAGCGTGTCGGCCCGCTTGACGTAATTCTCAGGTGAAGGCGCCTCTTCCCTGAAGAACGACCTGTAGTTACCTTCGTCTTTGTTCCATCCGGCTAATAGCGCGACGTGGCTCTGGCTGCCAGTAGAGTAAATCGAATCGCACGACTCCGGCAGGAAGTAACCGTCGATGTCCTGCGGAAAATGAAATGGACCCGCCTTCAACGATGCGTCAAGAATTTCCTGTGCAGGCATGGCACGCAGCTTTTCAAGGGAGGTCGTGCCGAAAGCTGATTTTACAAATTCCTCTCCGGATTTCTCGGCTCGCTCACGGGTTGCTAAATGCAGGCTCTTGCCGAAAAACGCGCCGCTCTCGCCGATCGCACGATGGAATAACCCTTGCGCTAATGGCGACGCCATCAGTGCGCTCACGGAGAACGAGCCCGCCGACTCACCGAAGATGGTGACGTTGTCCGGATCGCCTCCGAAAGTCGCTATGTTGGCTTTGACCCATTTAAGCGCCGCGACCTGGTCGAGGAGTCCGTAGTTGCCCGACGCCTTATGCTCCGACTCCGCACTTAGTTCGGAGAGCGCGAGGAAACCGAATACGCTCATCCTGTAGTTGAAGCTCACTACGATCACACCTTTCTTACACAGGTTGCCGCCGTCCTGTCTTGGCTCCGACGAGCTCCCTGCGACGAATCCTCCGCCGTAAATCCAAACCATCACGGGGAGTTTGCCTTCCGGTCGATTTGCCTCGGGAATCCAGATATTCAGATAGAGGCAATCTTCGCTCGGACCGGCGTCGTTGAAAACCATATCGCTGAATATTCGCCCCTGCATCGCGCGCGGCCCGTATTCGATCGCCTTCCTGACTCCGGTCCAGGGTTGCACAGGTTGAGGCGGTTTCCAGCGGAGCGGACCGATGGGAGGTGCCGCGTAAGGAATACCTTTATATGTCCGCACCTTTCCGTCGACACTTACCACTCCCTCCAACATTCCGTCTGAAGTCTGAATCGTCACGTGTCGCAACTCCTGCGCGTTTAGTCCTTGCGCTGCCATGAGCAGCAAGACCGCCCACCTCTTCGCGTGAAATTTCATTTCCATTCCCTCACCACGGTTTCCTTTCGTTCATCCCTTTCTGGATCGCCCTCCTGACCGCGAGAATGTCTATACTTCCTACTTCTCTATAAATTACATTTCCCTCGGGATCGAGTAGGACTGTGTAAGGTACGGCTCCCTGCCATTTGGGATCGAAGGCGTTCATCAATTGGTCGGTGTCGTCAGTTCCGAAAACAAGATTGCGGTTGGAGGCATGCTCTTTCTTGAGGAAGTCGAGGACCTTGCCCTCTTCATCCGGCGCGTTGATGGAAACAGTCACAAGCTCGAACTCGCGGTGACGGTACATCCGGTTCGTTGTCACGAAGTCGTCGAACTCCGCCACGCAAGGTGGGCACCATGTAGCCCAGAAATTTATCAGACGGAATTTTCCCGAATCATTCTTTCTTAATGCCTGCAACGCGGTCGTATCGGCTTTGGAAACAGTCACTGGTTCTTCATCGAGTTTCTGTAGATACGCTTTCACGAGGTCTTCTTTGCCCGCCCACTTGATGGAACAGCCTACGGCTTTCGTCTCGGCCACGGGCGGCTCCTTTCCGGCAAGAAGTGCATCGAGCGCGTCGCGCAAATAAGTCTTTGTGACATGTTCGATCCGCTGTGAATTGTCGATCGCGCCTGCATAGCGGAGTTTCCGCTGTGCGTCGAAGACGAACACGTGAGGCGTGGCGACCGGTCCGTGCGCACGCGATACCGATTCTGTTTCACCGTCATAGAGGTAAGGGAAATTGAACTCCTTGTCCTTTGCGCGGATCTTCATTTCGTCGAATGTATCGCTCAGGTCTGTCCAGCCAAGTTCATCGAGCCGGACGGACTTCGGGTCGTTGGGCATTATCGCGACGAGGGCGACGCCTTTGTCTTTATAGTCGATGACAATCTGTTTCAGTCGGTCCTGGTAGTATTGTGCCGTCGGGCAATGGTTGCATGTAAACGCAACCACGAGGATCTTCGAGTCCGCGAAATCGTTCAACGTCCAGTTGCGACCGTCGACTCCCGGGAGATTGAACGCCGGTGCCGCAGAGCCGAGGGTCAGTGTAGGGAAGTCGTCATGCTGTTGAGGCATGAGAAGGCAAGTAAGCGTCGTGAAAAGAATCGGAAGCAACATGTTCATTGCAATTCATTCTCCTCCCTGAAAGTGAAATCATAAGAGTTGGTTTTGCCATATGGAATCCTGTTTTGGCCCGTGCAGTTATGTTAAGAGTTGATTGAGTGAATGTCAAATCAGGCAGGACGCAGGCCGGAGTACAACTCCTTTTGGAATTAAGTTCGACAGTACAACTGTCGAACAACGAACGTCTTTTGACTGAGATTCTTTCTTCTCCCCCTTTTAGGGGGAGAATTAAAGAGGGAGTTATACCTGGCGCTCGGCACCCACAAGGCTCACAGGCAGGAGTCCAACTCCATTGCGATTTAAGTTCGACATTACAACTGTCGAACAACGAACAGACGGTGCAACTGCCGAAGAACGAACGTCTTTTGACTGAGTCTCTCTCTTCTCCACCTTTCAGGGGGAGAATTAAAGAGGGAGTTATACCTGGCGCTCGGCACCCACAAGGCTCACAGGCAGGAGT